>JAAVHW010000016.1 GCA_014799525.1 Clostridiales bacterium
GATTTTGCCAAGCAAGCCCATGCAGGTCAAAAGCGCAGCTCTGGAGAGGAATATTTCATTCATCCATGCGCGGTCGTGGAGATTTTGTCAAACTTCGGCTTTGACAGCTCTACGGTTATAGCGGCGTTTTTGCATGACGTTCTTGAAGATACGCCAGTTACTCCTGAAGAGCTTAGGGAGTCGTTTGGCGATGAGATTGTGGAGCTTGTGCAGGGTGTTACAAAGCTCGATAAGCTTCAGTTTGTCAACAGAGAAGAGGCGCAGGCGGAAAATTTCAGAAAGATTTTCGTAGCCATGGCAAAGGATTTGCGCGTGGTTATCATCAAGCTTGCAGACCGTTTGCACAATATGAGGTCGCTCCAATACCTGTCCGCGGAAAGACAACAGCGTATTGCGCGCGAAACGCTCGACATATATGCGCCGCTTGCGGGCAGACTTGGAATTTCATTCTTCAAGTGCGAGCTTGAGGACTTGGCAATGAAATATCTGTTCAAGGCGGAGTATAAGTATATAAGCGAGTCTGTCAATACAAAGCGCAGTGAGAGGCAGGGCTTCCTCAACGTCGTTTGCGCTCAGATAGAGGAAAAGCTCAAGGAAATGGGCATCGAGGGCGAGGTGAACGGCAGACCAAAGCATTTCTATTCCGTATATAAGAAGATGCGCAACGCTCACATCGATATAGACCAGATTTACGACTTGCTTGCAGTGCGNATTATCGTCAACTCCGTCAAGGACTGCTATACGATGCTTGGCGAGATACACACGATGTGGAAGCCTATCCCCGGTAGATTTAAGGACTATATCGCTATGCCTAAGGCNAACAACTATCAGTCCTTGCATACGACGGTTATAACTCCGTTCAACGAGACGTTTGAAATACAGATACGTACGTATGAGATGCACAGAGTCGCCGAGTACGGTATCGCCGCGCACTGGAAATATAAAGAGGGTACGACTGGTAACGACAGCGAGCTTGACAACAAGGTCAAATGGCTTCGCGAGGTTATGGANGCTCAAAAGGATATAGACGGCGCGAAGGAGTTCATGGACGCGATAAAGATAAACGTNTTTGACGACGAGGTGTTTGTGTTCACGCCAAAGGGCGACGTACACGGCTTACCAGTAGGCTCNACGCCCGTGGACCTTGCGTATAAAATACACTCGCAGATTGGAAACAANTGCATTGGCGCAAAGGTGAACAAGAGAATGGTGCCNCTCTCAACAAAGCTTGCAAACGGAGANATTGTTGANATTGTCACGTCCGCCGCGTCAAAGGGACCCAGCCTTGACTGGCTCAAGTTTGTGCGTACTGCATCGGCACGTTCAAGAATTCGCGCATTCTTCAAGAAGGAAAAGAGAGAAGAGAATATCGCGCGCGGAAGAGATATGCTTGACAGAGAAGCAAGGCGCAGAGGCTACTCGCTTAACGACGTTATGTCGCACGATATGATGCTTCGCTTCCTGCAGCGTCACGGGCTTGAGACGGAAGAGGACTTGTATGCTGAGGTTGGCTACGGCGGACTTAGCACAAACCAAGTGCTGTCAAAGATTATAGAAACCTTCAAAAAGGAAGCCGTTGCCGCGCCGCCTGAGCCTGTTGCTCCTACGCGCCCAGAAAAGCCGCAGCATTCAAAGAGCGGTGTGCTTGTAAACGGCAACGCAAACTTCACCGTGCGTATGGCACAGTGCTGTTCGCCAATCCCAGGGGACGCGATAGTGGGATATATCTCGCGTGGCAGAGGCGTGTCCGTGCATAGGAGTGACTGTCCGAACGTGAAGGGCATGGAGGATGAAAGACTTATCCCCGTAAGCTGGGCAAGCGACGGCGATGAGAGGTTCAACGCTACGCTTACAATCACGTGTGAAAGCAGGGTTGGCATACTTGCAACAATCACCTCGTACATCGCGTGTGCTAAGCTTGAAATAACTTCCGCTAACGCAAGAATGGAGGATAAGGACGGCGTTGGAGAGATTACACTCACCGTGCTTATCAAGAAAGTCAGCGATTTGGAGGACCTTGCCAAGAAGCTGAGAAGCATAAACGGAATCATCGATGTGCGCCGCTAAAGCGCAAAAACATTTATAAATTGGCTGGAAAGCTGTAAATGTTTGCNAAAACTATTATAAAAACCGCGAGAATTTAGAAAACATATGGAAATCGTACAAAAAACTACGTCTACAATGAAAACAAACACGTATATCGTCAAGAACGGCGGTCTTGTTTTCGTGGTTGACCCAGGCGGTGACGCGAAGAAGATTGCGGATACAATTTGCAGTCTTGGGGCAAAGCTTGACGGAATCCTGCTCACTCACGCGCATTTTGACCATATCGGCGGCGTTGCGGAGCTGCTTAGAATTGCGCCGCAAGAGGAAGGGCATCCTGCCGCAGTATTCTTGCATAAGAAAGATTTGGATAAGATATGCTCATACAAAAATCTTGCGTTTGCGGTGGGCGAGCGCGTGGAAAAGTTTACGCCCGACGTTCTGCTTAAAGGCGGTGAGACGATATCCGTGGCAGGGCTTGAGGTGCGCGTTATTCATACCCCAGGGCATACGGTCGGCGGAGTATGCTACGAGGTAGAGGATAAAATATTCTCGGGTGATACGCTGTTTAGAGATACCTTTGGGCGTACGGACTTTTATGACGGCAGCTTCGCACAGCTTAAAAATTCTATTGTAAATAAGCTGTTCAATCTGAAGGGCGAGTACACCGTATACCCAGGTCACGGAGTGCCTACAAAGCTTGACTATGAGCGCAAGCATAATTTGATACTCACAGAGTAGACTGGCTTGGCATCTGGCAAGCAAACTCAATGTCAAAATGGCAATTGCAAATGAGGCATAGATAGGGTAATATATATTTAGTAAACGACTGGGATAAATTTGAATGATAGATTTTTCGATATGCAAAGAGGAATACCAAAACGACATTATGGAGCTTGTTCGCCTTTTTGAAGGGGCGACGGCGGAGAATTTGTCCCTGTATGTTTCCTATGAGTCGCAGGGCGACGCGTTTAAGGTGAGCGTATCGTCAGAGAAGTTTGAAAGCTTTCAGAAGAATTTTTATTTTCCATACGGCGAGTATGACGAGCTTATGCGCAAGAGGGTGGAAAAACGCTACCTTAAAGTTGCCGTATACCGCACACTGTGCTTTTTGACNGGCGTGAGTCTGCCGTATGGCTGTCTTACGGGAATACGCCCTACAAAGCTATATGTGGAAATTCAAAATGATAGGAAGTCCTATGGAAAGTCCGCTCGCGAAGTGTTTATGAAGGACTACGGCGTAAGCGAGGAAAAGGTTGAGCTTGTTGAAAGGATTGTAAGTGTGCAAACGCCGCTTCGCAATACGTCGGATAAGGCGTATGACGTGTTTGTGTTCATTCCGTTCTGCCCGACGAAGTGCGCGTACTGCTCGTTTGTAAGTCTGCCGCTAACCAAGCAGCAAAAGCTTGTTGAGCCGTACGTGGACTGCCTTATACGCGAGTTAGAGCAGACTAAGAAGCTGATAGAGAGCAAAAAGCTTGAAATACGAGCGGTGTATATCGGCGGTGGCACGCCTACGTCCATTGGCTGCGAACAGCTTGACAGAGTGCTTGAACACTGCCACTTTGGCGCAAGCGAGTTTACCGTTGAGGCAGGGCGCCCCGACACTATCAACAAAGAGATGATAGACGTGCTTTTGAAGCACGGNGTGACNAGAATATCCGTAAATCCGCANACCTTCAANGCAAAAACGCTTGAGCTTATAGGGCGCAAGCATAGGGTNGGAGATATNATAAANGCGTTNGCGCTTGCAAAAGGTAAGCTGGACGTCAATATGGATTTGATTGCTATGCTCCCAAATGAAACCTTTGAGGACTTCAAGTATAGCGTGGATACGGCGGTTGCGCTTTCGCCAGAGAATATCACCGTACATACGCTTTATCTCAAAAAGGGTTCTGCGCTAAAACTTGACGGCTACGACAATACCGATTGCGAAACCGCAAGCAAAATGGTGGACTATGCATATAAAAAACTTACCGCTTCGGGCTACGTGCCGTATTATATGTACAGGCAGAAATACACGAGTGGCAACCTCGAAAACGTGGGCTATTCCAAGGTCGGAAAAGAGTGCTTGTACAACATAGATATTATGGAAGAGGATACTTCCATTATCGCCAACGGCGCGAACGGAATATCCAAAAAGCTCGACAGAAAAAAGCAGTTGATAACCCGTTGTGCAAACTATAAGGAGCCGTTAGAATACGTAAAAAGCATTGATTTGATGCTGGAACGACAGGCTGAGTTTTGGAAGTAGCTACACACTCGTTGCGAAGCTTAGATTAGCGAGTGCAAGGCGAGGCACTCGTCATTGCGAGGAGCGTAGCGACGAAGCAATCCAGAAACTAACCCATAAAAGGCTTGGATGTCTGGATTGCTTCGGCATAAATGCCTCGCAATGACGGGGAAGTGCGAAGAGAAAGAGGGAGCTATTCAATTTAAGTTGAGGAGCCTTAATAGAATAAATATCAAAGAGGTAAACTATGAAAAAGACAAACAGAGTATTGCAATGCTTTATCGCAATAGCGTTGATTTGCGCGTGCGTGCTTTTTACGCTTACGGCTTGCAATCCCAACGAGCAGACCAACACTCCGAATAATGGAAATAACGATACCTCTCAAACGCAACAGCCTTCGGACAAGGACGACGACAATGACGATACAACGCAAACTCCGTCGAGTGGCAGTGAAGATAATGACACGCCAAGCACTCCGTCCGATGATGACGATGAAGACAATTCGTCAGATACATCTACCACCGAAAAATCCGAAGCGGAATACAAAGTAATGTTTTACGAAAAACTCCCAACAGTTATTGAAGAATATTTTAATGAGAATCTTATTCGGCTTGCGCATCAAAAAATATCTAATGTCGAAGTTCAATTGTTTAATAATGTAAGTGGAGCTATTTACTTCAATTGCACACAACAGGGTATTAAAAAATTTATGTTGGCATTATCAAACGACCTACTGAACTCAAACAGCTATAAACAATTAAATGATACAGTGTTACAAGCATCATTCACAACTGATAATAATAAAGGTGTATCAGTTCAAGAAGCAGATTTAGCGCAAGAGATTTTTGATTATGCACTTGAACAGCAAGAGGTTATTGATTATCTCGCAGAAAATGGCATTGATAAAAATGAGTTGAAACTGTTAAATGCGACGGAGTTTATAAATAGACCGCGGGGAAATGTATCAACACTTACAATACTAAGTGATAAGAAAGTATTATCTATCAACCTTGGCGGTATTACCGGTGCTTGCTCAACTCAGCAAGCATATCTTGATAAACTTAAAAGCGGTAGATTGGAGATAGTCGAAATTGTCGAAATCAGTGATTTTGAAGAACTCAAAGTTGTCGAGGACGAGGCATAAAGAGGATACTTATAATAAGAAATAAATAATAATCTATCTAAAATCGTTTTACATTGCTATTTTATTGTGATAATATACTTATGTACTTTCGACGAGGTTAGGTCAATCTCCAAGTCCTTACTTGGTTGAAAGCGAATTATTTATCCAACGAAGGAGGTAAAATCAATGGATAAGGAAACTAAGCAACAAATCATCGCAACCTACGCTCGCAGCGAGGGTGACACGGGTTCACCTGAGGTGCAAATCGCGCTTCTCACAAAGCGTATTCAGGAGCTGACAGAGCACCTCAAGGTGCATCACAAGGACCACCACAGCCGCAGAGGCCTTTTGATGATGGTTGGTAACAGAAGAAGCCTGCTCAACTACTTGAAGGACACCGACATCGAGAGATACCGTGCAATCGTCAACTCGCTCGGACTCAGAAAATAACAAAACTTATTCGGGTGCGTTTTTACGCACCCGAAATTCTAATTCGAATTAATGGGTTTTTCCTGTTAATATAAAAAAATTATCGGGAATGACGGAATTCCCAGAATAGGAGTAATTTATGGAAAGAAAAATTTTCAAGACAACAGTCGGCGGCAAAGAATTGGTCGTCGAGACAGGCGCATATTGCGGTCAGGCAAACGGTTCCTGTATCGTTCGTTGCGGCGACACCGTGGTTATGGTAAACGCAACTATGTCAAAGCAACCGCGTGACGGTATGGACTTCTTCCCACTCAGCGTGGACTATGAAGAAAAGATGTATGCTATCGGCAAAATCCCCGGCGGCTTCAAAAAGAGAGAGGGCAGAGCAAGCGACAAAGCTATCCTCACCTCGCGTCTTATCGACCGCCCAATTCGTCCTTTGTTCCCGAAGGGCATTTACAACGACGTTACGGTTATCGCAACCGTTCTCTCGGTTGTCACCAACACGCCCCCAGAAGTGTTTGGCATGATTGGTTCTTCCGTAGCGCTTTCAATCTCCGATATTCCTTGGGCTGGTCCTACTGGCTCGGTTGTAGTCGGCATGGTTGACGGCGAGTACGTCATTAACCCCGATACGGAGCAGCGCGCAAAGTCAAGACTTACGCTCAACCTCAGCGGTACTAAGGACGCTATCATGATGGTTGAGGCTGGCTCAAATGAGATTACAGAGCAGGAGATGCTCGGCGCAATTCTCTTCGGTCACGAGGAGATAAAGAAGATTGTCGCGTTCATCGAGGGNATTCAGAANGAAGTCGGCAAGCAAAAGCTTGATATCGAGCTTGAACACGTGCCCGAGGANATCGACGCGGCAGTGCGCGCATACGCAGATAAGAAGATGGACTACGTTCTCGAAGCGTTTGACCGCTACGAGCGCGAGGCGAGAGAGGACGCACTCAACGAGGANGTGCTCGCTCACTTTGTAAACGAGTTCAACGACGTACCTAAGAAGGTCAANTTCATTCTCGANAGCCTTTACTACCTCAAGAAGGAGAAGGTTCGTGCAAAGATTTTGAATGACGGCGTNCGNCCCGANGGCAGAAAGCTGACGGAAATCCGTCCTATATGGTGCGAGGTCGGTATGCTTCCNCGCGTACACGGCAGCGCAATCTTCACGAGAGGTCAGACGCAGGCTATGACAACCTGTACGCTTGGCACTATCTCCGAGGCGCAAAGACTGGAAGGTCTTGANGACGACTTCTATAAGAGATATATGCACCAGTACAATATGCCTGGTTATTCCACNGGTGAAGCAAAATCACTCAAGAGCCCAGGCAGACGTGAAATTGGTCACGGCGCACTCGCNGAGCGCGCTTTGGAACCTGTTCTCCCGAGTGAAGAGGAATTCCCGTACGCTATCCGTACAGTTTCCGATATTTTGAGCTCGAACGGTTCAACCTCACAGGCTTCNGTTTGCGGCAGCACNCTCGCGCTTATGGACGCTGGTGTTCCGATTAAGGCTCCCGTCGCAGGTATTGCAATGGGTCTTATCAAGAACGANGCAGAGAACAAGGTTGCAGTTCTTTCAGATATCCAAGGTCTTGAGGACTTCCTCGGNGATATGGACTTCAAGGTTGCAGGTACNACGAAGGGTATCACCGCAATCCAAATGGATATCAAGATTAAGGGCATTGATGAAAATATCCTTACCCGCGCTCTNGANCAGGCAAGACTCGGCAGACTCGANATACTCGACAAGATGCTCGCAGTCATTGACGCTCCTCGCGCAGATTTGAGCAAGTGGGCTCCAAAGATTGTCTCCTTCTCCATTGACCCCGACAAGCTCGGCGACGTGATTGGCAAGGGCGGCAAGACNATAAACAAGATTATCGAGGATACGGGCGTCAAGATTGACCTCAACGACGAGGGTACNGTGTTTGTCGCTTCCAACGATATGAGCGCNATAAANAAGGCTCGTTCNATCATCGAAACTATCGTTCGCGACGTTGAAATCGGCGACGTGTACGAGGGTATCGTCACCAAGATTATGGAGAACGACAAGGGTCAGTTTGGNGCAAGCGTAAACTTCGCTCCCGGNAAGGACGGAATGATTCACATTTCCAAGCTCTCCGAGCAACGTGTTGACAAGGTCACCGACGTNGTAAACGTNGGCGATATTGTCATCGTCAAGGTTATCAAGATTGANGAGAAGCATCGTGTNGACCTNCGCNTNAAAGAAGTCGTAAAGCGCGCGTAAAATTGTGCTATAGAGCGATTGACTTTGTCAACGCCCCATTGCCACCAAGTCACGTACGTAAGTACGTTAGGCTTGTTGTCAGTGGGGCGTTTTCGCGTCACTCATCTCTATATCGCAATTTTAATGTTCACTATAATTGTTTGGGAAGTGCTCAAGTTTTAAGACGCACAAAGTGCGCACGATTCGGGAAGGGCATTCCTATCAACATCATATATTAATTATCTAATAATAAAAATTACATTATTGACTGACTGGCGTTATTNGGGTAGAATTTAAGTNTATTCAAGTATAGGACGGAGATTATGAAAATCGTTTTTATCGGTGCTGGAATGGCAGCATTAGTTGCATCTGAAAAGCTTGCTAGGCATGGCTATGAAGTTAGCGTGTATGAGAAGAATGCTTATGAACAAATAAGCTATGATTGGCACGATGACGTAAATAAAGACGCATTCATTTCGGGCGGATTGCCTATGCCAAAGGATGGCACATATTTTACAAAGCGGAACTGGACGTTTATACCGCCTTCCGAAAGAGTGGAGGTCACACTGGATTTGCCCGAAAGCGAGCTTGATTTGTCTATCGAGAGGCGTTTGCTTGCTCAACAATATATTGACAGAGCCGCGGACGTTGTGGACTTTCATTTTGGAACAAGCGTTGAAGGTCTTATTATTGAGGACGG
>JAAVHW010000017.1 GCA_014799525.1 Clostridiales bacterium
CGACCGAGTAGTTGAAAATGGAAAAAGTGTGGAGTACGCCTACTGTAAGGTGTGCTATTCGTCTGCGCTGAAGCATGGGCAGTCGCCAAAGGATGTCGCTCGCGCATGCATTGCGAGGAAGGGCAAGGAGTGCCGCGTATGCGGACACACGGCGGAGCAGCTTGAAAAAACGCTGTATTTAGGCTGTCCCGATTGCTACCGCGAAATGCACGGCGTTGTTGAAGGCGTTGTGTGCGGTGCGCAGGCAGGAAATAGCTTTAGCATAAATAAGCTGTTTGACAATGATGTTTTGCATATTTCAACCCCAGCATTTGGTGAAAACGGAAGTGATGAGTCCGCGCTTGACTGCGTAGTGTCATCGCGCGTAAGACTTGCAAGAAACGTTGAGGGGGTTAGGTTTCCTCACTGCATTTCGAGTGCGGACGAGCGCACGGTTGAAATTATAAAGGGCGCAATGAGGGCGGCGGACGGCTTGTTTGACGCGCGTCTGCTCACAATGTCGAGCCTTACGAAGTCGGAAAAGGTGGCGCTTGTTGAGAGGCATCTCATATCTCTTCCGCTTGCAAACAATAGCGTTCACGGCGCGGTTATAATTGAAAAGGGCAATTCCTCTCAAATGTCGGTTATGATAAACGAAGAGGACCATTTGCGCGAGCAGTGTATGCTTTACGGTCACAATCTAAGCCGTGCATACGAAAGACTGCACGCATACGATATGCGCTTAAAGGAGCAATTGCCTCTTGCTTACGACCGCCAGTTTGGATATCTTACGGCGTGTGTGACAAACGTAGGCACGGGTATGCGAGCTTCAGAAATGCTATTTCTGCCCGCGCTTGAAAGGACGGAGAACGTGGAGCGCCTATTTGGCTTGCTCAAAAAGTCGTACGGCGTGACGGCAAGGGGCTACTTTGGCGAGGGAAGCGACGCGGCGTACGGAATGTATCAGATATCAAACTCTCGCACGTTTGGCGTAAGCGCGGCTGAAACCGTCGGACTTATTGAAAGAGTGGTTGAAAAGGTGTGCTGTCTTGAGCGGCGTGCGCTTGATATACTCGTGCAGGGGCATAAAACCCAATTGCTCAAGGGAGTGCACGATAGCTACGGACGGCTTGCCTACGCCTATAGTCTGACTATGCCAGAGCTTATGGAAAAGCTTGCGGACGTACGGCTTGGCGTGATGCTTGGCGAGCTGCCTATAAGCATGGCGACGATAAATGAAATCATTGAAAGATGCGCATTGTCCTCGGAGGTTACGGTTGACGGTATATCCGCGGACGAGCGAAATATAGCGAGAGCAAATATAGTGCGAGACTTGCTTACGGAGGAAAAGTAATGAATTTTTCCAATAATTCACAGGAAGTATTGAATATTGCGGAGGAGCTTGCAAAGCGTATGGGCGACGAGCTTGGCACGGAGCATCTCCTGTTCGGGCTTGTAAACGTAGAGAATACGCTTGCATACAAAATACTCACCGACTGCGGCTTTGATAAGAGCTGGCTTGGCAATATGTGGCAGTATTTGTCCGCGCCTGCCCGTTATAACGAAGTAAACGTTTCCACCCGTGTAAACAGAGTTCTGCACGAGGCAAAGAATATGGCGATTACGTTTGGCGTATCGGAGATTGGCACGGAGCATCTGCTATACTGCTTACTTGACGAGCGTGATTCGGTGGCGGCACAGATTTTTGCGGCGGCGGGAATTGATATGACTATGCTGCAAAAAAATACGTACGTGATGATTATGAGAAGCATGGACGCGAGGCAGGGCAGCGCGAAAGTAAGCGAAGACCTGCAAAATGCAGCGAAGCCTGCAAGGCTGTCGTCCGTCCTTAGCGATAAGTGCTACACTGCGCCAAAGAAAGATGATATGGATGCAGACCTTCTAAAGTTTGGCGTGGACCTCACCGCTAAGGCGAGGGAAGGAAGGCTTGACCCCGTTATCGGCAGGGGCAAGGAAACTGAAAGGGTTATACAGGTGCTTTGCCGCCGTACAAAAAACAATCCCATACTTATCGGCGAGCCGGGCGTTGGCAAATCCGCCGTCATAGACGGACTCGCGCAGGCAATTGTAAACGGACTTGTTCCGTCCGTACTGAGAGATAAAACCTTATTTTCGTTGGATTTAACTTCGCTTGTCGCAGGTACGCGCTATCGCGGCGACTTCGAACAAAGGCTTAAAACTGTGCTTGCCGAGATAAAGCAAAGAGGGGATATCATACTTTTTATAGACGAGATACACACCATTCTGAAGGCTGGCTCAAGCGAGGGCGGATTGGATATTGCAAACATCCTGAAGCCCATGCTTGCAAGGGGTGAATTGCAAACCATAGGCGCGACAACCATTGAGGAATACAGGAAGCAGTTTGAACAGGATAGCGCATTAGAACGCCGCTTTCAGCCTGTAAACGTGGAAGAGCCGTCACCGAGCGAGACCATTGAAATTCTCTACGGCTTGCGTGAAAAATATGAAAAGCACCACGGCGTGACTATATCGGATTCGGCGATATCCGCGGCGGCAATTCTCTCCGACAGATACGTGACGGATAGGTTTTTGCCGGATAAGGCGATAGACCTTATGGACGAGGCGGCTTCAAGAAAGAATATATATGCGTTTTCAACTCCGCAGGAGATTCGCGATTTAGAGGCGAAGATGAAGCAGGCGGACCTCGATATGAGCGAGGCGGCGCGTAAGGAAAATTTTGAAAAGAGCATGAAGCTCAAGGAGCTTAGAAACGAGTATATGGAGCAGCTCGTGCAGGCGCAGCTTGAGTGGAAGGAAAAGCGCGCAAACGCTACGCTGCTTGTTGACGAGGACGATATTGCAGAGGTTGTATGCAGCTGGACGGGTATCCCTGTGAGCAAGATAACGGACGGCGAAAGCGAAAAGCTTGCCGTACTCGAGCAGGCGTTGCAGCAAAGGGTGATTGGGCAAAACGCCGCATGCAGTGCCGTTGCAAGAGCGGTCAAACGCGCAAGAGCAGGACTCAAAGACCCCAAGCGTCCGATAGGCTCGTTTATATTCTTAGGTCCTACGGGCGTTGGTAAGACGGAGCTTGCAAAAGCGCTTGCAGGCGCGCTGTTTGGCGATGACGATATGCTCATACGCGTGGATATGTCCGAGTATATGGAAAAGGAGAGCGTATCAAGGCTTATTGGTTCCGCCCCTGGGCTTGTCGGCTTTGAAGAGGGTGGACAGCTCACCGAAAAGGTGCGCAGAAAGCCGTACTCAGTCGTGCTGTTTGACGAGATTGAAAAGGGGCATTCCGACATTTACAACCTGCTTTTGCAGATACTCGAGGACGGAATACTCACCGACAGTCACGGTCGCACGGTCAGCTTTAAAAATACGGTGGTTATCCTCACCTCGAATATAGGCTCGAAGGAGGCGGAGGAGAACCGCATGCAGCTTGGATTTATCGGCGCGGAGCAGAATGAAAACGAGCTTGAGCGCATAAAGGAAAAGCATATCGCCGCACTCAAAAACTATATGAAGCCAGAGATTGTCAACCGTATTGACGAGGTCATCGTGTTTGACAAGCTCGGTAAGGACGGACTTATCAAGATAGCGGACATCATGTTCTCGTCGCTTGCAAAGAGGCTTGACGAGCGCGGAATGGGCTTGAATATCACTGACGAAGCAAAGCTATTCGTCGTAAACGCAGGCTATGACCCCAAGTACGGCGCAAGACCTCTTCGCCGCACTATACAGCGACTCATTGAGGATAAGCTGAGCGAAAAGCTCATTGCTGGCGAGTTTGCAGACGGTGATACGATAATAATTGACGCTGGCGAAAATGAATTGATATTTGGTAGAATATGATATAAGCGGCGGGACGAAATGTCCCGCCTGTGTTTTATATGGGGTTATTTAGAGGGATAAGTGCTTATTTGGGCGGTAGAATTTGCTAAGGCAATTTATTTGTGAAATAAGTTTTGTAAATTGTATTGAATATATAAATAATATTTGATATAATATAGGCGAAAATAAAGGCAGGAGGTAGTTTTATGAAGCTTGAAATTTTCGGTAAGAACTATGAACCCAGCGATTTGCTCAAATCCGTCACGGAAAAGAAGTGCGAAAAGCTCGCAAGAAGATTTTCTGATGATGAGCATGCACAGGTGAGATTCAACGTCGTTTTTGAAAATGGCTTGTATACCACCAACTTGGTCGTCACGTCCCGTGGACAGACCTACCGTGCAGAGACGCAGTCCGCCTCGCCTTTTGACAATCTTGACATTGTTATCCCAAAGCTGCTCGGACAGATGAAAAAGCAGAAGGATGTCTGGGAAAGAAGCAAAAAAGGCTCGGCACCCGTGTATGCGGATATGAGAGTGCGCGAGGATGAGGAGTAAGATGCAGGTCGGAATTTCGACGGCTACGTTTTTTCTGAAAGAATTGACCGAGGATTCGTTCTCGGTCATTCAACGCTGTGGAGGACAAACCTGCGAGGTGTTTCTCACGACGTACAGCGAGTACGAGCCCGAGTTTGGAAAGCTGCTCGTTGAGAGAAAGGGCGACCTTGACGTGTATTCCGTCCATTCGCTGAACACAAATTTCGAGCCGCAGCTTTTCAATGCGGCAGAGCGCACCCGCACCGACGCGGAGAGAGTTTTTGACAAGGTGCTTGCGGTTGGCAAACAGCTTGGGGCTAAGGTGTACACCTTCCACGGACTGTCGCGGCTTAAAAAGACTATGTATTTTGACCCTGTCGTCGTAGGCAAGCGTATGCGCGAGCTTGGCGAAAGGGCGAAGGAATACGGCATTACGCTGTGTCTTGAAAACGTACACTGGGCGACCTTCAACACTCCCGACTTCTATGCGGAGATGAAAAAGCATTCGGACGGCTGCGGCTGCGTGCTTGATATAAAGCAGGCAAGGCAGTCGGGCTACGATTGGCGCGAGTATCTAACAGTCATGGGCGATACGCTAAAGAACGTACATCTTAGCGACGTTGACGAGGATGGAAACATAGTTATGGTGGGGAAGGGCGTATTCCCTTTTGGGGAGCTTATCGACAGGCTTGAGGACGTCGGATATAGCGGTCCGCTTATCATAGAGCAGTATGCAAAAAATTACAACGACTACCAAGAGATTGCGCAGTCGGTGGAATATTTGAAAAACCTTATCGGAGGCAGATAATGATAAAATTTGATTTCAACAACATGATGGACGCCTATATTGGCGAGCAGGGCATCAGCGAGAAAGAGATTGAAGCGGTGCTTGACAAGGCGCAGGATTCCTATGCGTATTTTGAGAAGAATCGCGGCACGGGCTGGATGGGCTGGTCGGAGCTTCCCTACAATCAGGAGAACATTGTGCGCGACATAATTATGACGGCGGCGGATATCCGCGCAAAGTACAAGAACTTTGTCGTACTCGGCATTGGCGGAAGCGCACTTGGTCCTATGGCTGTATACAACGCGCTTTGCCACTTGAGATACAACGAGCTTGACGAGAGCAAGCGCGGCGTAAAGTTCTTTGTCGAGGACAACGTAGACCCCGAGAGAATGCTCGCACTCCTTGACGTAATCGACCCCGCGGAAACCATGTTCAACGTAATCACAAAGAGCGGCGCAACGTCGGAGACGATGAGCCAATATCTCATCATCACGGATATTCTCAAAAAGAAGTGCGGCGAGGATTGGGCAAAGCACATCATCGCAACAACTTCAGAGAGCAAGGGCAACCTCATCAAGCTTGCAAAGGAAGAGGGCTTCAAGACCTATTTCATTCCGGACGGTGTAGGCGGCCGTTTCAGCGAGCTTTGCCCCGTAGGACTTTTGCCCGCGGCGGTGCTTGGCATTGATATCCTCGGCTTGCTTGTAGGCGCGTCCGAGATGGACAAGAAGTGCAACGGTGCAGACCCATACAAGAACCCTGCGCTTATGGCGGCGGTTTTGCAGTACATAGCTATGGAGCAAAAGGGCAAGAATATTTCTGTCATGATGCCGTATGCGGATTCGCTCAAGCTCATGGCTGACTGGTACTGCCAGCTTTGGGGCGAGAGTCTTGGCAAGGCGGTTGACTTCAACGGCAAGACGGTGCATAAGGGACAGACTCCCGTCAAGGCACTCGGCGTCACCGACCAGCACTCGCAGGTTCAGCTTTACACCGAAGGTCCGTTTGACAAGGTTATCACAATTATCGGCGTTGAGAAGTTCAGAAAGGACGTCGTTATTGCAAACGGTGCGGAGCAGTTCGCTGACGTAAACTTCCTTTGCGGACATACGATGAGCGAGCTTATCAACACCGAGCGCAAGGCAACGGAATATGCACTCACACGCTCAAAGCATATGAACAGAACGATTTTGCTTGACGAAGTGAACGCGCGCTCAATCGGTCAGCTCCTTATGTTCTTCCAGCTTGAAACTGCGTACTGCGGAAAGATGCTCAATATCGACACCTTCAATCAGCCTGGCGTTGAGGAGGGTAAGAACGCGACCTACGCTATGTTTGATAGACACGGCTACGAAGCAAAGAAGGCAGAGCTTGAAGCCGCTCCAAAGAAAAACGATAAGTATATAATCTAAGAGTAGTTTGCAAATTATGTCATACTGTCTGTACCGATTTTGGTGCAGGCGGCGTGGCATAATTGTATTGTAAAAAAGATTGGTTGGCTGCGTTGAGCATATAAGTTGTACGGCGACAACATGCAGTATTATCTATATGTATAAGCGCTGTCCAAATAAATTTCCTGCGAGGTTGTTATGTACACGTTTTATGCTTTTATGAACAGAATGAAGCTCATTCAGAGGTGGAATTTGATGCGCTCCAACATCAAGGAGGATTTGATGCAGCATTCCGCTTCCGTCGCCATACTCGGTCAGGCGCTCGGAATTATCCGCAACACCGTATTTGGCGGAAACGTAAACGTGGATAAAATAGCTTCGCTCGCACTTTATCACGATACCGCCGAGGTCGTAAGCGGCGATTTGCCTACGCCTGTCAAATACTACAATTCCAGTATGAAGGGCGCGTATTCTGAGATAGAGGATATGATAAACAAGCGCTTGCTTGATTCTCTTCCCGACGAGCTTCGCGAGCAATACAGCGAGTACGTAAAGCCCGACGAGGAGAGTGAGGAGTACAAGCTCATGAAGATTGCCGACAAGCTTTCCGCGTACGTGAAATGCTCCGAAGAGAAGCTGCTCGGCAACGGTGAGTTCGACAAAGCGTTCAACCGTCTGCAAAAGGTGCTTGACGAAACGAGAGTGGACTATCCCGAGCTTGGATATTTCCTTGACAATTTCATGGACGGCTTCAGCGCGTCGGTTGATATTTTGTGACAGGGTATGTGACAACGTATGATTGAGCTTAGAGGTGTCACAAAACAATATCTGTACGGTGCGCGTGTGCTTGGTGCAACCGAGCTGCGCGTAGAGGACGGCGAGATTGTCGCGCTCCTTGGTGATGCGCAGAGCGGAAAGACGACTATGCTCAAGGTCATTGCAGGCGTGACNGANTGCGAGGGTGAAGTGCTTATAGACGGNAGCCCTATCGCAAAAAAGCCCGATGACGTNCTTATGGTTTTTGACGACCTTGCGGTTTTTAAAAACCGTAGCTTCTATTATAATCTTGCATATCCGCTCAAAATCCGCGGCGTAGAGAAGTCGGAAATTGAGAGGCGAGTATATGCGGCGGCGGAGCGNATTGGCATAACCGCATGGCTTAAGGACAAGGTGAGCAAAGCTCCGCTCATACAGGTGAAACGCTTAGGGCTTGCAAGNCTGTTCTTGAGGGACTTCCGCGTTTTGCTTATTGACGATATAACCCGTGGGCTTAGCCGTGAGGAAGCGGACGAGCTGTGGGGAGAGGTTGTGCCTATNCTNNTNGAAAAGGCGGCNNAGGGCGTAAGCGTAATGTATGCCACAACTGACAGCGGCGAGGCGGTATCCGTTGCGGACAGAATCGCGGTGCTTCACTATNGCGAGGTNAAGCANGTTGGGACGGTAGAGCAAATATNCAAANCNCCCGACAGCATCTGGGCGNCACAGGCGATTGATAAGTATTATCACTTCGAGCGCGCAAGGCTTGAAGATAAAGACGGCGCACTTCAAATTGTNCTTGGTGTGCAAACTCCCGTGTCTAAGGCGAACGAATATCNTATATCAAACGAATATCGCATNTCGATAGAGCATTTGAGAAATGAGATAGCNAGTGGATATATCGGNAAAGACGTATACGTCGGCTGGCATGCAGATTGTTTTGCTAAGAGCGGCGAGCGCAGTGAAAGNGTGTCGTANGCGATACGCATAAACGACGNATACCTTATGCGCACGGAAAGCGGAATTTGGGTGAANGATGAGGATAAGCGCGAAACCGTCTGTACGCTNCCAATNGCGGAAGAGGTGCGCATATTCGACTTTGCAAGCGAAAACAGCTTGCATAAAATNTAGTTTGACAGTAAAGCGGCGCAAAAGTAAAACNGCTTAATAGGTTAAATTAAAGTCCGCTTNGATATAGCTATAAAATGAAGATGCNGCAAATAACGGCTCGGAGACAGNATGAGAATCTTGGGAATAGACCCAGGTCTTGCGACTATGGGCTATGGAGTGATAGACGCGGTGCACGGCAACTTTCAAGTTGTCGATTACGGCGTTGTCACAACCCCNAAGGAATGCACCTTGCCNGAGAGATTATGTCAGCTTGAGGACGGCGTAAAGGAGCTTATAGAAACCTTTAAGCCCGAGAATATCTCCATAGAAGAGCTGTTTTTCAGCAAGAATATAACGACGGGTATACCCGTTGCCGAGGCGAGGGGAGTCATACTTCTCACCGCGGTGAAGAGCCTTGGCGCAGAAGTATACGAGTATACGCCAAACCAGATAAAGCAGGCGATAACGGGCTACGGCGGCGCGGATAAGATACAGATGCAGCATATGGTGCAGGCGCTTTTACGGCTTAAAAGCGTCCCTCGCCCAGACGACGCGGCGGACGCGCTCGCGGTTGCGCTATGCCATGCGCAGACGAGCAGACTGTCTACGGCGTTCAGAATACAGTAATCATAAATAATAAGCGGATGATAAATAAAAGTCACAAAACGTAAGCAAGGTTAAGAGGTACGAAAAATATGTACAGTTACATAACGGGAAAAGTTGCAAACAAAACCTTCAATTCTGTCGTGCTTGAAACTGGCGGCATAGGCTATGAGATAGGCGTGAGCGGCAACACACTTTACGACGTGAATTTGGGCGAAGTTGCAAAGATATATACATATCTCTACGTGCGCGAGGATGAAATGTCGCTGTACGGCTTTTCACGCGACGAGGAGAAAAAGCTATTTCTGCGCCTTATAGATATAAGCGGAATAGGTCCTAAAATGGCTATGCAAATACTCAGCGGCTACGACCTTAAAACGCTTACGGTAGCCATTGCAAGCGGCGACGTAAAGACGCTTTGCAAGATAAAGGGGCTTGGCAAAAAGACGGCGGAGCTTATCGTGCTTAATCTTCGCGACGTTGCGGCAGAGGACTTAGCTGGCGAAAATAGCATTGGCGCGTTTGGCGGCGACGATATTGCGGACGCGGTGTCTGCTCTCGAATCGCTGGGTATTCCCAAGACGGAAGCTGTTCGCGCTGCAAGCGAGGCAAGCAAAGAAGTCAGCGGTGTTGAAAACATAATTTCGTACTGCCTAAAGCAACTACTGTAAATGCGCTATTTGCGCCCTTTTGTGTTTTTCGCAAGAACTTGGCACACCGTGTACGCATAGTACACTGGGTGTGACCAAAACCTTGCGAGAAAACGCAAAATCATCACAAATATTGCATTTTAGGAAAGAGCTTGCTAAAACAATATTTCGCACCCACAGGCATTAAAACAACTTCGAACTTGTGAGAAATATACATCAACAAATATTTGAGTGTGAACTCCAATACACAAATAAAAATTATGTCACAAAACGAAACTGAAAAGAATCTGAATAAAACCAAGGCAGTAAGGCGCACATCAATAGGCGGACAGGCGGTGCTTGAAGGCGTTATGATGAAGGGCGCGAGGTCTATCGCTACTGCCGTGCGCGCACCTGGCGGCAATATCACCGTTGAGTGCAAGTATATAAAGAGTGCAAAGGAGAGAAACGTATTCCTCCGTTTGCCATTTGTGAGAGGAGTTGTCAATCTCGTGTCGCAGCTGTTTCAAGGCACGGGAATAATTTTGCGCTCCGCAGAGGTGTACGGCGATTTTTCAGAGCCTTCCAAGTTTGAAAAGTGGATGGCTCAAAAGCTCAAGATAAATCCGATGAACGTGCTTATGGCGGTTTCCGTCATACTCGGCATAGTGCTTGCCGTCGGTCTGTTTGTGTTTTTGCCGAACTTCCTTGCAAGCCTTATTTGCGACAATATTGCGGCGATTGCAAGCAGTACGCTCAAAAGCCTTTGGTACAGTCTTATTGAGGGCGGCATAATGCTTGCGATATTCATTTGCTACATTTTGCTTGTAACGCTTATGAAGGACGTGCGCAGGGTGTTTATGTATCACGGCGCAGAGCATAAGGTCATAAGCTGCTACGAGCACGGACTCGACCTCACGGTGGAGAACGCGAAGAAGATGAGAAGAGAGCATAGCCGTTGCGGAACTACGTTTTTGTTTTTAGTGGTGGCTGTGAGCATTATGGTGTTTGTGCTTATAAACTTCATGCTTGAAAGATGTGGGCTGCTTGTGGATAGCAAGGTGCTGAACGCACTTATTAAGCTCGGCTTCAAGCTGTTGTTCCTGCCTGTCGTAGCGGGCGTATCCTACGAGATTTTGAAGCTGCTTGCAAAGAGTGACAGTCTTTTTGTACGCATACTGCGCGCCCCTGGAATGGCACTGCAAAAGCTGACCACAAAAGAACCGACTGACGATATGCTTGAGGTTTCCCTTACAGCGTTCAAGACGGTTATGGAAATGGACGAAAAGGACGGACTTCCCGAGCGCAAGTTTGAAACGAGCGTACCGTATGGGGCTACGCGTGAGCGCATAGCGGATATTGCCCCGTGCGCTGACGAAGCGGATATAGATTGGATAATTGTTGAAGTGACGGGTGCAAAGCGCAGTGAGCTTGCAAACCTTCAGATGCTTACAAAGCCGCAGTACGACCGCGCGATTGAGATTGCAAAGAGTATGTCTGACGGCAAGCCGCTACAGTATGCTATGGGAAATTCCGATTTTTACGGAGTTAAGATTGCCGTCAATCAAAACGTGCTTATCCCTCGCCCCGAAACGGAGGAGCTTGTAGAGATAGCCATTCGTGAAGTAAAGCAAAGACAGGTTGACGGAAATAGCGTGAGCGTACTTGATTTGTGTACGGGTAGCGGAGCTATTGCCGTGGTGGTTGCAAAAGAGACGGGAGCAGTCACGACTGCTACGGATATAAGCGCGGCGGCACTCGACGTTGCAAAG
>JAAVHW010000018.1 GCA_014799525.1 Clostridiales bacterium
TCGCAATGATATCCTTGTGTAAGCCCGCTTGCACCAAAATATGCGGGCACATATTCATCCTCGACCACCGAATGGCGAAGTATCAGATTCCCTTCGTAGGTATCTGCGCTAATACTCTCACCGCACAGGCAAGTATAATAATAGGTCGGATGAGTTGTACAGTCAAACACATCGTCAACCAAATACTTATCTTCTTCAACGCGCACTTTGCCAGTATGTTTCTGCGATTTTTCGCCATATTCGGAGTTGCAAACTTCACATATCGCTTTATTTGCGCAAGTCGCATTCCCTCCATGGCAATCTTCATATTCAATATGATACTCGTTTATACAATATCTATAATGTCTTCCGTCTTTCAACGTCATCCACTCTGACCAATCATGTGGCGCGTAAACCCCGCTTGCATAGAAGTATAGAGAACCGTGCTCCCCGCATATACAAGAATAGTAATATTTTGCAGGAGTCTGACAGGTTGCTTCAGCAATCAAATAATTATCATCAATTATTTTTTGATTGTATACATGTTTTCCAAGACTTCCATATTCTTCACCGCATAGTTCACAAACGGCTTTATCTATACAAGTAGCCGTACCGCCTACGCATGCTCTCGTTTCAGAATGCTTGCTGTTGACCATGCAGTAGCGTACATGTGAACCGTTATTTTCAGATTTCCACTCACCCCAAGCATGGTCTGAGAATGAGCTTCCCTCAAACGTGTCTGTACCCACCGCGCCGCACACGCAAGAGAGGTTGTAGACGGGGCATGTTTCGCAATCTCCTTTGCTTACAATATAGCGTGCACTCATTATGCGTTGATTGAATATATGCGCCGTCACATCCTTTCCGCCGTCGGTTGCACCGCAAAGACTGCAAGTTTTAGGCGCTTGACAGGTTGCTTGAATCCAATTATGCACACAATCCGTTACGTCGCCATTATCAGATACATCTCCGTTGCCAGACATGTCACCATTGTCAAACTTTGCGCCGTTGCACGCTACAAAGCAAAAAACACATAAAAGTAATACGCAAAGCACCGACAGTATTGCAAATGATTTTCTTTTCATAGAAACCTCTATTATATGACATGTTTATACTATGAATATTTAGCTATACACATAAACATTATAGTACAATTATACACAATAAGTCTACCCCCCCCCCTAAAAAATTTGTTAACTAAAATTTTGCAAAAATTTGAGAAAAATTTCAAGCGCACCGTTTCACGCGGTGCGCTTGATTTTGAGTTATCCACAATGAAAAAAATACTTATTGAAATACTAAAAACCCAACACACAAAATAGGTTTAGCATCATATCTAAAAATTACTACTTAATCTCTTTCTTGGCAACTTCCAAGAGGCACTTTGATACGAACTCATCGACGGTCATNNNGCCGAGGTCGCCCTCGCTGCGGTGACGGACNGCAACGACTCCTTGCTCNGCTTCCTTGTCGCCGATNACGAGAATGTACGGNACTTTTTCAAGCTGAGCTTCNCGAATCTTCTTGCCGAGCTTTTCACTNCGNACGTCCGCTTCTGCNCGGAGNCCTGCNGCTTTGAGTGCGTTCTCAATCTCTTTTACCTTGTCAATNGTTCTATCCGTCAANGACAGCACGCGCACCTGCTCGGGAGCAAGCCACATCGGGAATGCGCCGTTGTANTTTTCAATCAACATACCGAGCGTACGCTCATAGCAACCGATTGAGCTTCTGTGAATGATNTACGGCNCAGCCTTTTCGCCGTTCTCNTCAATGTAAATCATATCGAAGCGNTTTGCAAGCGAGAAGTCAATCTGNACNGTGAACAGNGTATCCTCTTTGCCGTGTACGTTTNTGCNCTGNACGTCGAGCTTAGGTCCGTAGAACGCCGCTTCGCCCCACGCCTCTTCGTACTTGATNCCAATATCGTCNAGAATGGTTTTCATGGTGTTNTCAACTCTATCCCANTCCTCAACACTGCCNACGTACTTGTCCGCATTCTTCGGGTCCCAACGNGAGAAGCGATACCAGATGTCNTCGGAGATTCCGAATACGCCTGCGAGATACTTNATNAGGTCTACGCAGCCAAGGAATTCCTTTTCAAGCTGGTCGGGAGTACACACGATATGNCCGTCNGCAAGNGTGAANTGGCGGATTCTTGTAAGTCCGTGCATTTCACCGCTCGCTTCCTTACGGAATTCGGTTGCGGTTTCCGCATATCTTACAGGCAAATCNCGGTAGCTCTTNANGCCGTTTTTGTAAATTGTAAACTGCAACGGGCAGGTCATAGGACGAAGGCAAAGTATTTCGTCGTCAACGTCCTCCTCGCCGATATAAAACATCTTGTCCTTGTAGTGGTCCCAGTGTCCCGAGGTGATGAACANATTGTTCTTTGTCATTATCGGAGTCTTTGTAAGCAGATAGCCGCGCTTTTGCTCCTCGTCCTCGACGAAGCGTTGCATAAGCTGAATTATGCGCGCGCCCTTTGGCATGATAAGCGGCAAGCCCTGTCCGATATTCTCGTCCGTCATAAAGAAGCCAAGCTCACGACCTACCTTGTTGTGGTCGCGCATCTTTGCCTCTTCNAGCTTTTGGATATACTCGTCAAGCTCGGACTTTTTCTCAAAGCAAGTGCCGTATATACGCGTAAGCATCTTGTTTTTCTCGTTGCCTCTCCAATACGCGCCNGTGAGCGAGGTGAGCTTNAANGCCTTGACTCTGCCCGTAGACGTGAGGTGAGGACCGCTGCAAAGGTCGATAAAGTCNCCCTGCTGATAGAAGGAAATCTCCTCGCCCTCGGGAATATCCGCAAGAAGCTCAAGCTTGTAAATCTGCTTTGACTTGCGTATGAGCTGCTCCGCCTCTTCGNGGGAAAGCACCAAACGCTTTATCGGNATATCNGCCTTGATGATGCTCTTCATCTCGGCTTCAATCTTTTCAAAATCGCTTTGCGTTATGGGAGTCTTGAAATCGAAATCATAATAAAAACCGTTGTCAACCGCAGGACCTATCGCGAGNTGNACTGTCGGATATATGTTCTTGACAGCCTGCGCAAGTATGTGCGAGCAGGTGTGNCGATATACGCGCTTGCCCTCTTCGCTGTCAAACGTGAACACCTCGAAAACACAATCCTTGTCAATCAACGTATCCATAGACGCGAGCTGTCCGTCAATCTTGCATACAATTGCCGCTCTTGCCAAACCCTCGCTGATTTGCTTTGTCGCGTCGTATGCGCTCATCGCGCCCGCGAGCGACAGTTTGCTACCGTCTTTTAACGTAAGTTCCATAATACCTCCGCGCAATCAACCTTACAAAGGCTGTACGCTTTATTTTTTNCCGCATACAGGTATATATGATTATNTNTCCTATATACGAGTAAAAATATTATAAGCACGCTTTTTGATAAAGTCAAACCAAATCACCGCAATTTACGCACACTTTGTTTGATTTGATTTTATGTTTTGCATATTACATAGTGCTTGACATTTGTATCGCCGTATGATAAATTCGTGTAAACTGAATAAACAGTGCTGCCACCGGGTAGCGAAATGCTCGGCATTCGTCGATACGTCGTTAGGTCTTTGAAGACGTATCATTCGGATGCCGATTTAGTTTATAGGTTTTGGTGAGCAATGAAACGCATAAAAATGACAAATCCCTTCAAAAGCCTGAGCGTGCGCGACTATATTATATGGGCGCTTTCAGTCGTAATAAATTTTGTAGCGTTCGCCGTCACGGGCTTCAAGGACGTGCTCACCTTCCTGTCTGCCGTCATCGGCATAACCTCTCTTATATTCAACGCCAAGGGACACGTGATTGGCGAGTTTATCGGCGTAGGATTTGCGGTTGTTTACAGCATAATTTCATTCTATCTACGCTACTACAGCGAGCTTATCACCTACGCGTTTATGACGGGACCCATATGCATACTCTCAATCATATCGTGGCTTAGGAATCCATTTGGCAATAGCGGTCAAGTCACCGTGGCAAATCTCACCAAGAAGAAGGTTGCCGTGATGAGCGCACTCACTGCCGTAGTTACGCTTGTGATGTTCTTTGTTCTGCGCGCGCTGAATACTCCAAATCTTGCAGTAAGCACAATATCCATCACCACAAGCTTCCTCGCCTGCTATCTGTTGCTTTTGCGCTCACCATGGTATGCAATTGCATATACGGCAAACGACATAGTGCTTATAGTCCTGTGGGCGCTTGCTACGATTGAGGACTTAGCCTATCTCCCAATGGTGACGTGCTTTGCAGTGTTTTTATTCAACGATATCTACAGCTTCATATGCTGGTGCAAGATGCGAAAATCTCAATCTCTTGCACTTGCAAATGAAAATTCGGAAAGCGGAAATTCTGATTGTGATTTGGACACAAAGTCTGATGAAAANCACTAAACAGTGNCNNATACAAAAGAAAGCGCGATAATCGCGCTTTCTTAATACAATTCNAAATTTCNTTTTATTTTAGAATACTTTTGCTTTATACNCTATTGANTCAGCCGTNTTTTCGGCACTTTTTGGGATTATTTTATCACNAATGCGAACTCATGCGAGCGGTTGGGCAAAATCTTGTATCTGTCCTTAGTGCATGCAAGCGCAGGGATATCTCCGCCTACTCCGCGCTGTCCGCCGTCAATAAAGACCTCAACGCAGTCGTCGTGCTTAAGCTCGTGCGCATGCGTTGCCTCTTCAAGTGCTTCAAGCGTATAGTCGTGAACGCTGAACTCAAACGGCTTGTTTAAGGCTTCAAACGTGAGTCCATCCTCACCGCCTACAGTTGCATAGCGCACGTCGCAATGGTTGCCGTTTTCCTGCGGGACGAGATAATCATGCTCGAAGTCCGCAATCTTGCCAACGTATGTGCCGAGCTTTGCAGACGTCTTTCTGTCGCAATAGTTCTCGTGCGGTCCTCTGCCGTAGAATTCAACTTCATCGTTTGTGGCAAGTCCCATTCTGAAGCCGAAGCGCGGCAGGCTGTACACGCTGTTTCTTACGCGCATGGTAATCATAATTCCATTCTCACCAGCCTCATACACCGTCTTGAGAAGTGAAAGCTGCGGCGTGCAAGCCCAGTCAATCTCAACGCGTCTGTCTGAAATGACCATATTCGACTTGACAAGTCTTGACTCGCAGGGCTTGAAGAATTTTTTGCCAAACAGACTTTGCACAAATGAAGGCAACTGCGGCGACTTGTCATTGTCTATGCGAGCGCGCCAGAAGTTTGGACGAAGCGGAGACGTGAGCATCTCAACGCCGTCCTTTACGATTGAGGTGATAAAGCCGCTTGTTGCACTCACCTCGCACTTGATGCCTGCGCTTTCAAGCAGGATTTTTCCGTCCTCATTGAAAACCGTCTTTCCGACTGCAGACTTGAATTCCTTTGGAACGTAGCCCGTATAATCAAGCTGACCTTCCGCAATGACGTCGCCTTTCTTAAATACGCCCTCGTCCTCTTTTATGACTGCATAGCAGTTGAGAAGGACTTCCTTACCCGTCGTATCGGGCAGGCTTATTGCAAACGGCATTCTGCCCTTTGACAGCGGTGCAATATCTGGCAAGTCGCACTCCATAGTGTCAACAATCTTGCCGTCTACGAGAAGCTCGAACTTCGCTCCGAACTTGGAAAGCGACGTAAACATAAACTCGTTCTTGAGCGTAATTTCATCGTCGTCGCGTCCGAACAGAATTTGCTGATATACTCTCTTTACCTCGTAGAATGCGGGATTCGGGCTTCTGTCTGCGCGAACAATTCCGTTGAAAGCAAACGTGCCGTCGTTTGGTTTGTCACCCCAGTCGCCGCCATAGGTATATTCCACAGTACCGTCAGAGGACGTACGCTTGATAGACTGGTCGGCAAAGTCCCAAATGTATCCGCCGCAAAGTCTGTTGTGCGCACGGAAGTGCTGCCAGTAGTCGTCAAAGTTGCCAAGGCTGTTACCCATGCAGTGAGCGTACTCGCACTGAATGTACGGCTTATCCTTGTACATCTTGGGCGTAAGCAGATATCCAAACGGATTCCAAACAACTCCAAGCCCATGGATATGAGTTTTGTTGTTTGCGATACGCTCCATGTTCTCTTCCAAGGAATACATCTCGCTCATTATATCCGTCACGCGCATGTACGCGTCCGGCTCGTAGTGGATTGGGCGCGTAGTATCAAGCTCAAGCGCCGCCTTCTTCATCTCTGCAAATGCGTGACTGTTGCCGCTCTCGTTGCCAAGCGACCAGAACAGTATACATGCATGATTGCGGTATGTATGCACCATACTGCGCATACGGTGGCAGCACTGCTCAGTCCAAATCTTATGGGAGCGAGGCACACGTATTGCGAGTCCGTGCGTTTCAAGGTTGTTTTCGCTCATGACCATAATGCCGTACTTGTCGCAGAGTCTGTAGAAGTCTCTGCTGTTTGGATAGTGCGAGGTTCTTATGCTGTTGACGTTGTTGCGCTTAAGCAGCACGATATCAGCCTCGGTGTACTCCTTTGGTACGGCGTGACCGAAATCGGGATGGAATTCGTGACGGTTGACACCGCGTATTTTGAGGGGCTTGCCGTTGAGCGCGATATACGGTTCCTTTCCGTCAATCATGGGAATGCACTCAATCTTTCTGAAGCCAAAATCAAGCTCACGCATATCGCTGAATTTTTAATTTTCATGCTCCACGGTTGTGAGCGTCATTCTAAGCTTATAAAGATATGGGTCTTCAGAACTCCAAAGACGGGTATCGTCAATCTTTTGAGCAAACTTTACGGTTGTGTTTTCACCCTTTTTAGATTTGGGAATCTGAACGATTGCGCTGCTTACAACGCTGCCTTCCGCATCGATGAGCTCGGCTTTGAGATGTGTAGCCGGCACTTCAACGTGCTTGTCAATATGCACCTTGCACTGGATGTGAAGCTTTGCATTTTCAAAATTGTCATCAAGCTCGGAGTATGCATAGATATCCGCTATTCTAACTTTGGGAAGGAAGATGAGCGTTACGTCTCTGAACAGACCCGAAATACGCCACATATCCTGGTCCTCAAGATAGCTGCCTGTCGTATAGCGATACACGACAATTTTGACCTCGTTCTCGCCCACCTTGACAAACGGCGTTATGTCGTACTCCTGATAATCAAAAGTATCCTCGCTGTAGCCTACAAACTTGCCGTTGATATACAGCTCCGCACCGCTGTTTGCGCAGAAGTTGATATGTATATCGCCGTCCTTGCTATCAATCGTAAACGTGCGCATATATACGCCGCAGGGATTTTCCTCTGCATTTATCTTTGGAAGCGATGCGCCTGTCGCGATTGGCGACGGATATTTGATGTTGGAATATATGGGTTTTCCGTAGCCCTTTAACTGCCAGTTTGACGGAACGTCAATCTCTTCCCACTCGCTGGGATTGAGCTCAAGCATAGTCGCCGCCGCGAAAAACTTGAAGTTCCATTTCCCGTTCAGCAATTCTATGCGCTCTTCACCGCTCTCACTCAAGGGGAAGCCTGCACCGTGCTTGTCGCACACGTTCAAGCTGTACACATTTGGGTCGTTGAAATAGTTTTTCATAATTTTATCCTCATTTATATTTTTTCGTTGTAATTGCTATTTGGCTCACTTTTGCGGCACAAACAGCACTCTGCGGCAGTTTGGACACTCCGCATAATCTCCTGGGTTTCTCAGCTTTGAGCATACGTCGTTCGGCACTTCCATAAAGCATCTGCCGCACATTTTACGGTTGGGGTCGTACTCGACAAACGCAGGCATCTTTTTGGCAGAACGCAAGGTCTGATACACCTTCATGACGTTTTCGGGTATCTCCTTTTTAAGCTCTGCAAGCTGTTCTCTTATGCTTGCAACCTTTGGCTGCATATCACGGACGTACACGTTGTACTCAGCCTTTGCCGTGTTCAAGTTATCGTTTGCCTTTACGCCTTGCTCGAACGTCTTTTTGTAGCTGTCGCCAATCTGGTCTATCTTTGAATCGGCAACGTTTGCTTCCTTCTCAAGCGCGGCAATCTTGTCGGCAATCGCAGTCACGAGCTTGAGATAATGCTCCGCCTCGCCCACGTCCTGCACGTCGTCAAGTATTCCGTCAAACTCGTCAAGCTCCGCCTTGAGGGCGTCTATCTTGGACTTCATAGCGTTGTAGCTGCCAAGAAGGTCCGTCGCCTCGGTCTTAATCTGATTCAATGAGGTCGTCGCCGCACCGAGCTTATTTTTTGCCAGTGCAACCTTCTGCCATGCTGGACTCTTTGCAACCTCGTTCTCAAGAGCAAGCAGTTCTTGGTCAATCTTTTGATATTGAAGTATCTTGTCGAATGTCATATTTCCTCCAACAGTCTGAATGGACTGTGCTGTATTGCTTTTTCTATTCTTATATTTGTGCCGCTGAGCACTCGCGCAAGTATATCCTGCGCGATTATTTCGCTTGCAAAATGCGAATATTCTACAAGCGCGAAGCCGTCATTTACGGCGTCTATATAGTTGTGATGCTTGAAATCCCCCGTAAGCAGAACGTCGGCACACTCTTTAGCGCGGCTATATTCGCTCGCGCCGCTTCCGCTCACCGTGTATATATGGCTCACCGTCCTATCGGGATTTCCCACTATGCGCACACTCTTATCCCCAAGCGTATGCGCCACCGACTTTGCAAAATCAGCAAGGCTCGTAGGCTCAATTTCAAATTGTACGCCGACGCCGTCAAGCGTAATGTTTTTTCCGCCAAGCATATTTGCAAGCGTATCGTTGAGTCCGTGCGCGGTCTTATCAAGGTTTGTATGCATCGAGTACACGGTGATATCATTCTTTATCAGCTCGCGTATCGCCGCTCCGTTAGCCTCCGAAAAGTTTATGCGCTTTATGGAGTGGAATATAAACGGATGATGAGTCACGATAAGATTGCAGCCCTTTTCCTTTGCCTGTGATATCACGTCGCTTGTAAGGTCAAGCGTGAGCATAATGCCGCTGCATTCGCCGTCTACGCTTCCAACCATGAGCCCTACGTTGTCCCATTCTTCAGCAAGCGCAGGGGGCGCAAAGCCCTCAAGAACTGTGATGATTTCAGATATCTTCATTTTAACCTCTTACGTTTGCAAGCGCGGCTTTAAGCAATTCTACCCTGCTTTCAAGCTCCTTGTCCCAATGCTTTTTGAGCAGTTCGGACTTATACTCAAGCTCTTGCTTTGCGAGCCTTGCAAAATTCTCACTGCTCGCATAGAACGCACCAAACAGAATTTGCAGCTCGTCGAGCGACTCCTCGCCCTCTTGAGTTTTTATCACGGTATAGTGTTTGCCGCCGCATTCCACTATATCGTCGTACACAATTTTATGCGACCAACTCAAAAGCTCTCTGCGCACCTTTTCAGGGTGAGTATTTGGCGAAAGCACGAAATGCGCAAAATGCTTTTTATCCTCGCGAGCGTGGGCGAGTATCCCCGAGATGACGTCGCCACCAAGCCCAGCTATTACGACAGTATCGACTTCGCCGTCCGCAACGGGCACGAGTCCGTCTCCGAGCCTCGTCTGCATAAGGCTTGCTACGCCGTTGTCATATGCAAGCTCACGCGCCTTTTTCAGACTCCCCTCGCTTATATCCGTCGCAATGACAGAGCTTGCCCTGTCCGTGCCTATGAGATAATACCCGAGCTTTCCATGGTCACAGCCTACGTCGGCGACCCGACCGTAGTCTACAAGCGTGGCAATGCGGGTCAATCTTTCGTCAAGTCGTATCGGCATATCAGTCGAAGTCCTTGAGCTTTTTGAGTCTGTTCGGGTGACGAAGCTTGCGAAGTGCCTTAGCCTCAATCTGACGGATACGCTCACGCGTTACGTTGAACTCTCTACCAACCTCTTCAAGCGTTCTCGGGTGGCTGTCGTCAAGACCGTAGCGAAGTCTGAGCACCTTTTCCTCACGGGGAGTAAGCGTGTTCAGCACCTGTATGAGCTGTTCCTTGAGCATATTGCTCTCAGCTACGTCGCTTGGAGAAAGCGCAGTATTATCCTCAATGAAGTCGCCAAGGTGGCTGTCCTCTTCCTCGCCGATAGGAGTTTCAAGCGATACGGGGTCCTGCGAAATCTTCTGAATCTCGCGCACGCGCTCTTCCGCGCAGCCGAGATACGCCGCAATCTCCTCGGGCGAAGGCTCTCTGCCAAGCGTCTGGAGGAGGTGTCTTGTCGCGCGCACCTGCTTGTTTATCGTCTCAACCATATGTACAGGAATACGTATAGTCCTCGCCTGGTCTGCAATAGCGCGGGTGATTGCCTGTCTTATCCACCAAGTCGCGTATGTGGAAAACTTGAAGCCCCTTGTATAATCAAACTTCTCAACCGCCTTCATAAGACCGAGGTTGCCCTCCTGTATTAAGTCGAGGAATTGCATTCCGCGTCCAACATACCTCTTTGCGATTGAAACGACAAGGCGCAGGTTGGCTTCGCTCAAAATATGCTTTGCTTCCTCGTCGCCATTCTCCATACGCTGAGCAAGCTCAATCTCCTGCTCGGCATTGAGAAGCGGCACCTTGCCAATTTCCTTGAGGTAAATTTTGACGGAGTCATCAACAGAGCCGTCAATCATCTTGTCGAGCTCGATTGTGTCATCCTCGTGCATTTCCTCAACTTTGACACCCTCTGCCTGCAACGTGTTGAAAACAAGCTCCATATCATCGGCGGTCGCATTGAGATGCTCGAGCTTTGCCATAATTTCGTCTTCAGTGACGGAGCCCTTCTCTCTGCCCATAGCGACAATCTTGTCAATTTCCAACTTTAAAAGTTGTTCTCTATCCATAATTCCTCCTGCGTGAATTAAAGTTTTTCCTGTACGGATTTAGATTTGATTTTTTTCTGCAACACGGCAATCTCACCAACAGCCGCTCTTTTCTCATTTGGGTCGGAAAGCGAATTGTACTTCTTCTTCACTTCCTCAAGCTGCGCCTTAAGACACTCGTCGGCAAGCGCAATAAGGCAATCGTTATAATAGCTCTCCTCGCTCGCGTCCGTTGCAAACTTCATATTGATATTGAGGATATTGTTCACCTCGTCGTCGGTTATGTAGCTGAACATCTGCCCGACGTTGAAGCTGCCTTTTGGCACTTTCATGGCGTAGTCGTATATTTCACGGTGTACGTCTGAGGCGAGCCACTCGCGCTTTATGCTGCCAA
>JAAVHW010000019.1 GCA_014799525.1 Clostridiales bacterium
TGACAAAAAAATATCGGAAGCACTCTTCCGATATTTTTTATTTTATTCACTCGATTAAGTTGATGATATTATTCTTTCTACGCGCCCTATGCCACTCTACTTAATCAAATTTGGCGGATGTATTTCTTGAAGAACTCGCACATAGCCCTATTCACAATATCCGACTCTTCCCACTCCCAGTTCAGCACGTTGAACACGTGAGCAAGCGCATGTTCCTTATTTTGCTGTTTATCCATGAAAACCAATTCCGTTTCAACGCCTTGCGACTTTACAAACTCATATCCTTGCTTTGCTTGCTTTTTGAGGAAATCTCCGTATGATGACGAAAAGAAGCACGGACACATACTCTTATTGAACACACTCTTGAATGACACAAGGTCTTTCACACCATTTTTCAGATAGTGCTTTCCGAATATAGGATTGAAATAGAATTTCATAAAGCTCTTTGGAAGCGGCGCAATATCGAGAGGCTCAAGCGCAGGACAGATTAGCCCAACAGCACTCGGCGCAACACAAGGCGCAACATCAAACTTCTTTTGTAGCTTCTCATCAACCGCTATATTTGCGATAAGCGCGGCAATATGCCCTCCCGCGCTGTCGCCTACAATGAAGAAGTTTTGCATATCAAGACCGTATTCCTCCGCATGCACGCCCACAAATTCCATTGCGGCACATATATCCTTTATCTGCGTGAATATATCTCCCTCGGGCGCAACGCGATAGCTCACGTCAACAACTGCAAAGCCCTCTCTGACCAGCGAACGGCAGAAATATGAATTGAGCTCCTTATCCCCATAGTACCAACCGCCGCCGTGGATATCCAATATGACAGGCAGCACTTCCCTGTTTCCTCTCGGGCGGTATACGTTGAGCGTATGCAGCCTGTGCCCGTCTCCCATATAATCCACGTCAATCACCGCGTCGTCAAAATCAGGCACCGCCTGTCCTGCCATACGCTTCTCGTCGCCGCGCTTCACAAACGAATTCCAAAACCAATTTACAAGCCTATTTGCTTTCATATTTCACGCCTCTTTATTTGCGAAACTCCCCAACTTTCAAATTGCAAAGTCTTTGCTTATCTTCGTTTATCTTATCAAAAAACTCTGACAAGTTCAACAATTAAATCTCAAGCGTAGAATAGTCAATGTCAAATTGCTTATCTGACATATAATTGACAAAATACCGTGACAACATTTGTATCACGGTATTTAATAGTAACTTTTGCAGTTGCATTTTTTATCGCTACTCGCCTAATAGCTCAATTTTACTTGCTGATAGAAATTGCGAGATTAAAAAGCTGCTCGTCAAACTCTTTCGGAATGCGAAGAGCTTCCAAAACGGTGGTATCGTAGATATCGCCGCCGCGAACGCCGACTACTCTGCCAGACTGTCCGCACTCGATGAGGTCAACGGCGCGCTGTGCCATACGAGCGGCAAGCACGCGGTCTGCCATAGTCGGGATACCGCCGCGCTGCATATATCCAAGCGCCATATGCGTAACCTTGCGGTTTGTGGTTGCGGCGACCTTTTCGATAAGCTCGTCCTTAATCTCGTTCTTGCCCTCTGCGAGCAGGATAATTGTAGAGGTCTTTCCCTTGTCGAAGCCGCGCTTTACGCTTTGAGCGATTGAGTCAACGTCAACGGGAGCCTCGGGAACTATCACGTACTCCGCACCGCCTGCGACCGCCGAGTTGAGCGCGATATTTCCGCTCATTCTGCCCATAACTTCGAGAATCATAATTCTGTCATGAGAGGTTATTGTATCTCTAAGCTTAAGTATAGCGTCAATAACGGTGTTGCACGCCGTGTCGTAGCCGATAGTTGCGTCGGTATAGCCCATATCGTTGTCAATCGTACCAGGCACACCTATTACGTTGAGCTCGCTGTTTTCATGCAAGTCCTCAACACCGCGGAAGGAGCCGTCGCCGCCAATGACGATGAGGTTGTCTATGCCGCGCTTAATGAGGTTGTCCGCCGCCTTGAGCATAACGTCCTTTTCCTTAAATTCAAGGCAACGCGCCGAGCGCAGGATAGTACCGCCCGCGTGAACGCTGTTTGACACAGAAGCGTAGTCCATCGGGAAAATCTCGTCGTTGACCATACCCTTATATCCGTGCTTTATGCCGTACATCTCGAAGCCTCTCGTCANTCCGTAACGCACGACCGTACGGATGCAGGCGTTCATNCCCGAGGCGTCGCCGCCGCTTGTAAGCACGGCAAGTTTCTTATTTGAAGCCTTCTTTGCCATATCAAAATCTCCTTTCAAAATNTCATCTTTATCATACACTTGTCCCTCGCGATTTGCAAGAGGCAAGTTTATATCATATCATTTTTTGACGTATTTCACCCTATCGTCGCCGAGCAAATCGCCGAGTCTTGCCAGCAGTTCCTCGCAAATACGTACGCCGTTTGGGAACTGCCCAAGCTTTGGNCTGCCCTCGTAGGTTATCTGCGCCCTGCACGGAGTCGCGCCAGCATACAGCTTTATCACTTCCTCCACGGTATCCTTNTCTGCCGCNCTGTTTACAAGCACGTACAAAACCCCGTCGCTCGCGCCTGCCGTAGCCTGCACGGCGGCTTGCACCGTAGCCGCACTTGTATTTTGCCAAAGCTCAATATGCTCCACGTTCACCTTAGGCTCGTTCTCGTCGCGAAGGTCGAGCTTGCCCGAAACCTTAATCGGCACGTCAGCCGAAATCAAATCGGCATACCTTTCATANGNNCGTGCGAACATAGTAAACGCGATAGTACCAGACCTATCCTCCAAAAGTCCCGTCGCAAACTTGGTCTGCTGTTTGGTGCTCTTCACCTCAAACGAGGACACCATACAGCCGAACTTCACCTGCTTGTTTGAAAGCGACTCGTCAATTACGATATTCTCNTTTCCGTCCTCATCCGTACGCTCAACGTACANGCTTGCGGTATCGAAGTTGAATTCGCCCCTTCTCTCCTTGTAGTCGTCAAGCGGATGACCGGAAAGGTACATTCCNAGGACGTCCTTTTCAAACGCCAGTTTTTGAAGCTTCGGATATTCGGCAANCTCGTTGTACACGTCATTATATTCCACAACNTCCTCNAACATATCGTCGAACANNGAAAGCTGCGAGGACATTCTNCTCTTTTTCAAACGCACAACGTCATCCATAATACGCTCGTATGACGCGATAAGCGTAGAGCGCGTTTTGCCAAAGCANTCAAGCGCACCGCCCTTTATAAGACTTTCAAGCATACGCTTGTTGAGCTGCTCCGANCAGCGGTCAAGCAAGTCGCGCAAATTCTTGAACGGTCCGTTTNCGTCGCGCTCGGCAAGGATATATTCAACCGCCGCTTCNCCNACGTTCTTTATGCCGTGCAAGCCGTAACGCACGTTTTTGCCCTCNATAGAAAACAGCTTGCGCGAATGGTTTATGTCAGGCGGAAGAATCTTTACGCCCGTNCGCTTCAGGTAGTTCATATAGTGCTTGACTTCGTCGGCGTTTGTGATACGGTTGTTGACAACAGCAACGATGAAGTGCGTCGGATAATACAACTTTAGGTATGCCGTCTGATAGGTAAGGAACGTGTACGCCGCCGCGTGTGATTTGTTGAANGCGTATGCGGCAAACTTCATAATCTGGTCGAAGAGGTGATTTGCAACGTCCTCNTCAACACCGTTTGCAATCGCGCCTGCGTTTTCCTTTTTGGTAGCGTCGCCCTTNAGCACACCGCCGTGCAAAAATACGTTTCTTGCCGCTTCGAGTACGTCCGCCTTTTTCTTTGACATAGCGCGGCGCATNATGTCCGCTCCGCCAAAGGAGAAGCCAGCCATCTTCTGCGCTATCTGCATAACCTGCTCCTGATACACGATACAGCCGTACGTATTTCCAAGCACCTCTTTNAGTATGGGGTGCGCGTACTCCACCTTATCGGGGTTCTTCTTGCCCTCTATAAAGTCGTCGATAAACTGCATAGGACCTGGNCGATACAGCGAAATACCTGCTATGACGTCCTCGAGGCAGTCGGGCTGAAGTCTTGCCATAAACTTCTTCATGCCNCCNGATTCAAGCTGGAACACCGCCTCGCAGTCGCCCGANGAGATGAGCTCGTACACCTTGGGGTCCTCGTAGCCGAGCTTATCAAAATCAAGCTCCACTCCCTTATCCTGCTTAATGAGCTTGAGTGCCTCGTCAATATCCGTAAGCGTTTTGAGTCCGAGGAAGTCCATCTTAAGNAGTCCAACGTCCTCTATAATGTTTTTATCAAACTGAGTGGTGATAAATGGACCGTTGCGTGAAAGCGCGCAATAGTTTTCAACCGCGTCACGGCAAATGACAACGCCCGCGGCATGCATTGAGGTCTGTCTCGGCATACCCTCGAGCTTCATAGCCGCGTCAATAACCTCTCTTGCCTGCGGATTTTCATCGTACAGCTTTTTGAAGTCCGCGCTGTACATTTCGCACCCTGGAGTAAGCACCTGCGGCAGCAGTGCCTTACCTACGGGAATACTCTTAACCCATGCCGCCGCGTCCTGATAAGGAATATCCATAACGCGCGCCACGTCCTTNACAACAGCCTTTGCGCTCATCGTCGAATAAGCTATAATCTGCGTAACGCATTCCTTTCCGTACTTTTCAACGCAGTAGTCAATGACCTCCTGACGGCGCACGAAGCAGAAGTCAATATCGAAGTCCGGCATGCTTACGCGTTCTTTTGACAGGAATCTTTCAAACAGAAGCTGGTATCTGAGCGGGTCAATATCAGTTATACCCGTGGTGTATGCGACGAGGCTTCCACAGCCGCTGCCACGGCCTGGACCTACTGGAATGCCCATTTTCTTTGCGGCGTTTACGTAGTCCCAGACGATGAGGAAGTAGCCGTCATAGCCGCATTCGTGTATAACTCTAAGCTCGTAGTCAAGCCTATCTTTCATAGCTTGGGTGACTTCTGAATATCTTCTTTCAAGACCTTTCATTGCGAGGTCGCGCAAATATTGCGCCTCGTCTCTATCCCCCATCTCCTCGTTCGTATATTTAGGAATGATAGGCGAACGCTTGAGCACGAAAAAGTCCTCTATCTTATCCGCAATCTCGCGCGTAGTCGTTATAGCCTCGGGACACCAATCGAAAAGTGCCGCCATTTCGTCGCCCGATTTAAGATAGAACTCATCATTGGAAAAGCGCGGAGACCTATCGTTTTTCTCGTCCGACTTTCTGCATGCGAGATTGATACACATCATCGTATCCTGCAAATCCGCGTCCTCGCGATTGATATAGTGTACGTCGTTTGTAGCGACAATCTTTACGCCTATCTCACGCGCAATGCGTACGAGCTGGTTGTTGACAATCTTATCATCGTCAAGACCGTGGTCCTGTATCTCTATATAGAAATCGCCCTCGTCAAACATATCGCGCATACGAATGGCGTACGCCTTTGCCTCTTCATACTTGCCGTGAAGCAAAAGCCTCGGAATCTTACCCGCAAGACACGCGGACAGACATATGAGTCCCTCGCTGTACTCGGCGATATGCTCAAGGTCTATACGCGGCTTCTGATAAAAGCCTTCAACAAACGATATTGAGGACAGCTTCATCAGATTTTCATAGCCCTTCTGATTTTTGGCGAGCAATATGAGGTGGTAACGCTTATTGCTTGGGTCGTTTGTCTTGCAGTACATATCGTCCGCGACGTAAAATTCCTCGCCAACGATAGGCTTTATTCCATCCTCGCGCAAGGTCTGAACGAATGTATACACGCCGTACATATTGCCGTGGTCGGTGATTGCAACCGTGTCCATTCCACGCTCTTTGAGCGCAAGACTCAATGGATGTATCTTTTTAGGCTTATCTGGCTCGTCTGGATTGAGAACGGGCTGCATTATGCGCACCGCTCCGTCAAGCAGACTGTATTCTGTGTGTAAATGAAGATGAACGAAATCTGTCATATTATCCTCTTCGGGCTTAGCCCAACTCTTCTGTCTGTGTCCTTACGGCAATGCAATAATAGCGCAAAGCCGCACTTTATCTATATATTTTAGCAGTTTACTCTACTGTTATTATCTATTCCTCTTTATCGGCAAGCTGCTCCAGCTTTCTAAGTCTATGGTGCAAGCAGCTCTTCGTTATGTTCAGCGTCTCGGCAAGCT
>JAAVHW010000020.1 GCA_014799525.1 Clostridiales bacterium
CGTACTTATCGGGATAAATTTTTCTGAGTTTTACAAGCAGTTCTTCCATGCCTTAGCCACCTCAATTTACGGCTATATCTTGATTATCGCAAGATATGCATATGCCTATCAAAAAGCGTATACTCATCATAGGATAAACGTATATAGTATAAAGTCTGATAAGAAACTATATAAAATAATTATATCTCAATCAGTGCGCATACGCAACACCATATTTGAAAATACACGGATAATAAATGCAATAAAAATTTAAGATATCGGGTTTTATATATGCAAAACGTGGTTGTAAGCGTTTGAATCGGCAAGTCGCACGGATTTTCTACCCACCGTNAGTATNCCNCTATCGCTTATNTTCACAAGGTCTATTTCAGAAAATATCTTCATCGCAAGCAGGAATATACTCTCGTCCACCTTATATCTCGCGCACACCTGCACGTAAAGCTCGTGCATATTGCTNAGCTTNGACTTGCTCATGCCAACCTGCGCNACCGCCTTATATATTGAGCGTAGCGTATCGTCTGAAACGCTCATAGCNGACGCTTCAAAGCCTTCCATTGCTACGCAATTATTACAATTGTCGTATATATGCTTTGCGTATCCGCAGGTGAGCGGCTTGCCTGCAATTATGACAGTTGAATAATAGGAAAAATCAAACTCCTCGTTTGGGCATATCACAACGGTGTTGCAAGGATTAAGCGATGANACGCTGCCTATCGCTACTGGNAAATCGGCAACCTTNTNGCTCTCAGCGCACAGGCGCTCNTACTCGCCCTTTGAAAANCAAACTATAATCGTGCCAAGCGGCAATTCNAGCATCTGATTGACATAATCCGTATCGACAGTCTTAAGGCTCACGCTTCCGTCATAGTCAAGATGATGCAAATTAAGGCAGCGNGCCTCGTCCTCATCAAGACTTATGCNGTCAAAGCCGACNGAGCGCAAAATTCCCTGCGCCGTAAGAATATTCCTAAAGCAATTTATGTCAAGCGTAACTTCAAAATTNGTCTTTCCCGTTCTTGCATAAAGNTTATCTGAATAGTCGGAAAAACCAAGCAAATCANCCTTTTTAGTTGAGCATTTTACATGCTTTGAAAAGCCAATTCTGTCAAACTTCAACTCCTCGCCGCGAATAAGNAAATTGGGGCGCGGGTTNCCATATCCCGTAGGNTCAAGCAGTTCAAGCTCCTTTGCAAANGACAGNAAGTCAAAATCNAGCGNCAATTCCATCTCACACCTTGTGGGTGGCATAAACTCGTCAAGCGAATGAGCTTCAAGCACTCGCCTGTTAGCCTCCGCNTTAAANGCATCAAAGTCCTTTGCCATAAGGCTTACGCCTGCCGCCTGTGCGTGACCGCCAAACGANGTAAAATACTCNCTCAGCCCTAAGAACAGCTCAAATATATTCACCGCGTATACCGAACGCGCCGAGCCCTTGAGTTTATCTCCATTCCTTGCAAACANNACGGCTGGACGCTTGAATTCTTCCACCAGTCTTGCTGCGGCTATACCAAGTACGCCTTGCTCCCAATTNTCATTGCAAAGAATGATNATTCCAACATTCTTAAAATCTACGCCGCGAAGCATATCCTTTGCTTCTCGCACNGTGCTTTCGCAAAGCTCCTGCCGTAGCGCGTTATCNCTTGCAAGCTCGTCGGCAAGCGATTTGAGCATGAAATAATCAGTNTCCAAAAACAGACCGACAACCTTCATTGCGGAATTCAGTCTGCCAGCNGCATTCATGCGCGGCGCTAANCGGAACATTATACTCTGCGAGGAAACNGCGTCCTCACCAAGCAACATCTTCACTCCCTTGCGAGGAGATGTNCTCATCTGCTTAAGCCCGAAGTATGCGATNATTCTGTTNTCCTCTTTAAGAGGAACGACGTCNGCAATGGTTGCGATTGCAGCGATATCGAGATACTTGCATGCTTCCGCTCTGTCCGACATAGCCTCGACAAGCTTAAGCGCAACGCCCGCGCCGCACANCTCATAAAAGCCTGTCTTTTTCACCTTNGGGTCTACAACTATGCAATCGGGTATNTCCGCTTGNGGCTCGTGGTGGTCGGTGACAATAAGGTCAATGCCCTGAGCCTTTAGATACTTNGCNTCNTCAACCGCGGTTATGCCGCAGTCAACGGNTATCACAAGGCTTGGCTTNTGTGCNGAAATCACTCTTTCAAGCGTACTCACCGACATTCCNTAGCCGTCACGGTTGCGGTCGGGAATGAAATACGTAACGTTTGCCTTATCGCGCAAATGCAGCATAAGTATTGACACAGCGCAAATTCCGTCACAGTCATAATCGCCAAATATCAAAATCTTCTCGCCACGCTCCACCGCCGACTTTACACGCGCTACAGCCTCCCTCATTCCGTCAATCGCAAAAGGAGATGACAGCCNGTCAACGGACGGCTTTAAAAACTCGCATAGTCTCTCTTCATCCATACCTCTGCCTACAAGCAAGCGCATNAAGGTATCGGAAACACCGAGAGTCTTTGCNACTTTCNTTTGCTCATCTGNNAGCGGCGTATTGGGAGTTTTGACGAGATACTGCATACCCTACCTATATAAGTCAAATACTTTGATATATGCAAACCAAACTATAATGCGNNGTTTANATTTATAAACGGACTTGCACAAATTGNTTGCTTTCTTAAAAAAGTATAGAATTACGCCCTTACAAAAGCTGTAAGGGCGTATAAATTATTTCTTTTTGAAAGTTGTGTTCTTCTTTGAATACTTGTACACAACCTTGCCCTTGGGCTGTTTTTGTCCAGCATTCTTCGGCGCACTNGGCACAGCCGCACCACNGTTTGCCGTAGCAAGCACAAGCTCCTCTTCNTCCTCTTTCTTCTCGTAGACGACGGAATTGCGCTTTGAATACTTCTCTCTCGTCTTATCGAACGACGCGCTCATTGCCGCCCACAACGGAGTTGCAAGGCAGACTGACGAGAACATACCNGCAATCAAACCAAGGATAATCGGCACGCAGAACTCGCGTATCGCTTCACCGCCAAGCGCGGCAAGGAAGATGACCGTAACCATGGTNGTGAACGTCGTATAGACGGAACGCGTGAAGGTCGCGCGAACAGCCTCGTCGCCAATGCCAACGTAGTCGATATTTCTTTGACCCTTGAGCGGCTTCATAAGCTCACGGCAACGGTCGAAGATGATGATTGTGTTGTTGATTGAGTACGCGATNATCGTAATCATAGCNGCAACGTAGGAGCTGTTTATCTGCACTCTGCAAATGATTGTGAGCGCAAACATGATAACTGCGTCGTGAATAAGAGCTATGATAGCCGCAAAACCGCTCATCAGCGTAAATCTGATGATGATGTACAAAAGTATGATTGCAACCGATACGACAAGTGCGATAGCCGCCTTTGAAAGCAAATCCTGTGCGGCAGTCGGGCTGACCGATTCATATTCNACGTTGCCNGGTCTATCCTCATACAGATTGTCAACGTCGGTACGGATGAGCGTNTTCAGCTCGTCAACCTCTTGGTCNACGCGGGAGATNTTCTTATATCTGAACGCGATNGACGACTTATCNATTGAGTTTGCTCTCTGCTGCTGAATGTAGCTGACGGTGACGCCGTGCTTTTCAATCTCGCTCTTAATCTTTTGCGCTTCAACGTCGTAGTTGTCGATAGCGTCGCGACCGAGCGTAACGGTGAGGATTGTACCGCCCTCNAAGTCGATACCNATGCCGACNGCGTCAGTATAGCTGCCGCCCTTCGTGCCAACTGCNACGACGATTATAAGTGCAACCAAAACCACAATGAGTGGGATGATACCAAATATTTTCGCGTACTTGCTTACCTTGAAGTTTCTGCAAAGGTCGCGGAAGTTTGACTTCTTTTTTGTCTGCTCTGCCATAATTACGCTTCCTCCCCTGCAAGATTATTATTTGCCAGACCAACGTCCGACGTCTCCTCAAGCTCNTCTTCAGNGGACTCCTCGCTNCTGCGCTTGAGTCCGTAGAATCTCGCGCTCTTGCTGTTGAAAGGCAGGAAGCTCTTGAGGATAAGTCTTGTGACAACCAATGATGTGAACATTGAGAGAATGATACCTATGAACANCGTCACCGCGAAGCCGACGATTGAGGACGAACCGAGTATCCACAGAACNACCGCACCGANAAGGGTTGTNACGTTTCCGTCGATNATTGCAGCGGTAGAACGCTTGAAGCCGTCCTTGATAGCCGTCGGAATTGGCTTGTTGGTATGNCTNAATTCGTTTTTAATTCTTTCAAAGATGATGACGTTTGCGTCNACNGCCATACCGACTGAAAGAAGGATACCTGCGATACCCGGCAGTGTGAGCTGTACCCACGGAAGCACTGCGCAGAACCAAATGAGCAGCACTACGTAAACGCAAAGCGCGAGGTCGGCAGCAAGTCCCAAGCCGCGATAGACGACGATGAGGAAGATGAAGATAAGCGCGATGCCTATCACACCTGCAAGAAGCGCAGTNCTTATCGAGTTTTCGCCGAGCGTAGCGGANATGTTTCTGACCTCAGTCACGTTCAGCTTCACACCAAACGTACCAGCTTGCAGCTTTGTTGCAAAATCTGCCGCAGCCTGATAAGTATATCCGCCGCTGTTGGTGATGATTGCNGAGCCGTTCGTGATTGTGGAATTGACCGTAACCGTCGTGTACAGCTCGCCATTGATGAAGATGTACGTTGACTGGTTGAGGTAGTCGGCTGTGACTTGAGCAAACTTCTCGGTACCCTTTGAGTTAAACTTCAAACCAACAGCATAATTGCCTGAGTCGTCCGTCGTAACGTATGCCGACTCCAAATGCTCCTGACCGTTTATGAGCGTTTCTGCATTCACGTCATTTTCGCCCTTAAACTCCAAAGACGCAGGACGTCCGATGAGGTCAAGNACTCTCTCNGGGTCNTCAACGTCAGGNACTTCNACACGNANAGTGNNGTNGCCNTTNCTGNTTGNNCCTTTTGNTACNGTTGATTCCGTATAGCCCTTAGACACAAGCAAGCTCTGCAACGAGCTTATGGTGCCGTCTACACGAGTGTCCAAATTATCGGTCACGCCGTTGGGGTCGACTACGAACACTGCGGATATACCGCCCGACATATCAAGACCGAGCTTGATTGTCTTGGCGTAGCCCGTATAGTCATAGACGGAATCTCCAATCGGGAATGACACGACCGCAAACACTGCCATCAAAATGATGAACACGCTCACGATTGTTAGGACAACGATTGATTTCTTTTTGTTCACGGGTATGAACCTCCATATAGTAA
>JAAVHW010000021.1 GCA_014799525.1 Clostridiales bacterium
TGATATATCATCCAATACCCATCAATCAATCCGTTCGCGTCATTGAGGGGAAGCCATACACACATGTTTTCAAGCTCTTCGGGGGCGCGGCGGGCGTTCTTTTCCTGCGTTATGAGCTGAGGTACTCCGTAGCAGATAAAGGACGGCTCGTCCTCGTCGAAAAGCAAGCCGACAACATAGTAGCCGTCCTCGGCGTCAACGCGCACCCACTTTGAATTCGGAACGGACTCCGTGAGCAGCTTTTCCTCAGGATAGCATATAAACATCTCGTCTATCTGCGGCTTTACTGCATAATAGAAATTGTTGCCGTCATACTTTATCCAATCACCAAGCGGCTTTACGTCGCTCTTGGCGGATACGCCGACGTAGGGCTTTGATTTCTTGCCCTCGTTTGCCCTATCTAAATTCTGCGCTGCCGTATCAAAATTCTGTGTTTTGGTCTTGCACTTTTCTTCACACTCGCTATGCTTTTTAGCCTCATCGGATTTGACTTCGCCACTCACATTGCAAGCCTCGCACGAATCCTCGGTTTTAACCTTTGAGGCAGAAGCCTTTTGCGTTTCGGCACGCACAAAATCATCTATCCGCTTGAGCATAAGACTCTTTGTACCCTTGCCGCCAAACATGGTGAGCGAGCTTGAACGCACTACACATCCTGTTTCATATTCTGCACTAAACGGCACTTCAACCTCACAATTTATATCATTAAGTGCTATTTGCGCAATATTATCGCCGACAAGATACAGCGTTGCAGACGTGGGACGGAAGTCCAGCGTGCAGCTCACCTTGGCTATATTGTCCTTGCCTGTCACTCCCGATATTTTTACAACGCCCTTGTGTCCGCCGCCGCTCAAAACTATAATCTCTTTCCTTACAGACATGTTTCACCTCATACATACACCGCTTCACACAAGTCTATGCAAAGCGGTACGCTTTAATGCCACTTAGAAAATGCTTGCTAATAAATTTGCAATTTGCTATCATAATATAAATAAGACAAATTCGAGGTGGACAATGGAGTACACATACAAAACGAGAGGCACTTGCGCAGTGCAGATTAAATTTGATTTGGACGGAGATATTATCTCAAACGTAAAGTTTTTGGGCGGCTGCAACGGCAACCTGCAAGGGATATCAAGACTTGTTGAGGGCATGAACGTAAACGATGTAGCCGCAAAGCTCAAAGGCATCACCTGCGGCTATAAATCAACGTCCTGTCCCGACCAGCTTGCCATTGCAATCGCAAATGCAGTTGCCGAGCGCAAACAGGCATAACCTAATATACCCGATTTCATCTTAAAAGGCTATAATCAATATTGACGTGCGATTTATCCAAATTGATATAAGATTTATCCAATTCAAACAATTTAAAAAGTCAAGGGCATTGCAAATTGCAATGCCCTTAAATATTTCGTTTTTTTATATGCTTGTTGAATATATCGATTGCTCTAAATCTTCAAAAGCAAAGTGGTATAAATATCTTTCGATTATTTGTCCGACGAACCCTCGCCCTCGCTCTTATTGTTGCCTGCAATGCCGATAACATTGTCGACTGGCATAGCGAACGCGATTCCCTGTCCAGGGGTGTTCAAGCCGACCTCTTTGTAAAGTGCATGCAAGATATCGTCTCTGAGCTCCGTGGGAACGACAATCATAACCATTTCCTTTTGAGGGTCAACGGTTATGTCAAACAGCTTTTGCGCCTCTTGATTTGCCGTACCTCTTGCGGAGATGACCGTACCGCCTCTTGCGCCGACCTCTCTTGCCGCATCCATAACTGCATCGGCAAAGCCTTCATTTACAATACACACAACAAGTTGATGTTCAAAATTAGCCATTTTTACCCTCCTTGACCGTCCTTACGTTGTTGCTCAAAAAGCCGAAAGCGGTCACGCCTATTACGCTTGTGAGCGGCACGGTGTATGCAATACCTCTGCCGTCCTTGATTGTTTGAAATTTGTTTTCGAGAGTTGCAAGCGCGTCCTGCAGCTTATCCTCGCGTATGAAACTGAATATAACCGTCTTTGGCGTTTCCTCAATACCGAGCAGGCTGAGCATCTGCGTTGAAGCGGTGCCGCGAGCGTGTACTGCCGTCTGCATATTGACCTCAAAGGACAACAGCAAATCTTGATAGAACTCCGCCTTCTTTCTGTTTACGACGGTGATGAGCAGCTCAAGCTTGTTTGTGCTCATCTTGGTGTTGCCACTCTTCGCATTCTGATTCCTTACGGGGAGTCGGCTTGTAACAGCATTGTGCACATCCGCTCTTATATTTGAAACGTGTTTCAATTTCTTAGCCATATGCACCTCACATAAACTCGATTATCTGCTCGTCATGAGCGTCAACGATACGTCTGATGTTACGTCTTGCCTTGACCTTAGCGGACGTGATTGCCGTAAAGCCGAGAAGCTGTATTGCGATAAGCGGAGTCATTGCAACCATAGCCACAACGCCGAACGCAAGCTCCAGCGCCTTGCCCGCGTTTAGTACGCTACACGCGCCCAAAACCATGGGGAGAATGAAGCTCGCCGTAAGAGGTCCACTCGCAACGCCACCTGAGTCGAATGCGATTGCCGTGTACAGCTTCGGGACGAACAGTGAAAGTCCGAGCGAGAGTATGTAGCCTGGAATGATGAAGTACAGCAGCGAGAAGTCAAGCACCACTCTGAGTACGGAAAGTCCGATTGAGATGCCCACGCCGATTGCGAGTGCAATGAGCATTGAACGCTTTTTGACTGCGCCGTTTGTAATCTGCTCGACCTGCTTGTTCAAAACGTGTACTGCAGGCTCTGCAAGAACGACGACGAAGCCAATAACGAAGCTGACCACAATGAGCAACGGCTTGTTGAATGCGGCGAGCGCCTGTCCGAGCTTGAAGCCTATCGTCATGAATCCCATCTCCACCGACGTGAAGAAGATAAGCAAACCGACGAACGTGTATATAATGCCGATACCAATTTGAACAAGACGTCTTTTTTGAAGCTTGAGGACGGTAATCTGAAGCACTATAAAGAAGCCGACAATCAGTGCAAGCGCAATTGCGACGTTCTGTGCCGACGAGCCGAGCGTATGAGCAAGCTCCTCGCCGATATTCTCCGCAAACGGATACGTCGGGATTTCATACGTCAAATCTCCTTTCATAAACAAGGAGAGGATAAACACCGCGAGCATAGGTCCTACTGAGCAAAGCGCGATAAGACCGAAGCTGTTTTCCTGCGACCTGCGACCGCCAACCGTTGAAGCGACACCAACGCCGAGCGCCATGATAAACGGAACGGTGATAGGTCCTGTCGTAACGCCGCCCGAGTCGAATGCAAGCGGGAAGAGTTTGCCCTGTCCGTTTTCTATCATGATAGCGGCAAACGCAAACAGCACCATATAGAAAAACATGAGCAGCATTGTCAAGTTCTTTTTGAAAACCACCTTGAATATGGCGAACACCAAGAACATACCAACGCCGATACCAACGGCAATGACAAGTATCATCTTGTTGGGAAGAAGCGCGCTGACCTGCTCTGCAAGCACTGACAGGTCAGGCTCCGCAACAGTGATAAGCACGCCCATAACAAAGCATACGAACAGCAATAGCGACAGCTTGCGCGACTTTGTAAGACCAGAGCCGATATGCTCACCCATAGGAGTCATAGCGAGGTCCGCGCCAAGGTTGAACAGGCTTATGCCCAAGATGAGGAAGATTGCCGAAACGACGAACGTCCAAATCTCGCGAGCGGAGATGTCAACAATCGGAGTCAAACAGAGTATGAGAATTATCACGGCAATCGGAACGACGGATACCGCCGATTCCTTGAGCTTTTCAAGCAAGCCCTTTCCAAGCACCTTTGCGCCAATCATAGCCTGCGCCTTTCTCAACGCCTTTTTCTTTTCCTCTTCGCTCTGCTTGTCCGCTTGCTCTACCGACTGAACGCTATCCTGCAAGCCGCCCGCCTGACTGGATTTCTCCACGTCAAAATCAGCCGTAGCTACCTCGGGCTGCAGATTGCTTTCAATATTTGAGTCCTGCGACTGTATTATTTCGTTATCCTTGTTTTCCATAAAAAAAGATACCTACGGAATATATAGCTTTATAATATATAAAGTATGACATAAATCTACAATAATGTCAATAATGGTACATTTCCAAATACAAGAAAATTTCTTGACATACGGCAGATAATTGACAATTGTATATTTTACATATTTTACAAGGCAAAAACCTTTGCAAATCGCTTGCTTTTTCTTTTGCAAATTCATATGATTATGGTGCGCGTCAAAATTGGCGCACGAGGTAAGCTATGGGAGAAAATTTCGAAAACACAAACATTCAAGGCGAGGAACAGCTCGCCGAAGAAACGCAATCCGCTTTTGACAGCGCTGCGAACACCGACGCTCAAGAAGAAGTTGCCGCAGATACTATCACGGCAGGCACTTTGAGTGCGACAAGCGACACTAAGGACAAGAAGATTAAGCTCACCAAGGACGAAACCAAGGCTCTTGCAAAGCACATTCTTATCTTGATTGCTCTTGCCTGCTTCCGCTCGATAACGACGTATATGTTCACAATTCCGAACGGATTTGCACCTGGCGGCTTGGGCGGTATTTCCTCAATCATATACAACGCGGTTGTACTTATAGCACCGGACAATCAAGTCCTGCTCACCATATTTGACCCAGGTCTTACGATGTTTATAATGAATATCCCGTTCATTATTGCGGCGGCTGTAGTGCTCAACAAAAAGTTTGCAATAAGCACGTTCTGCATCGTATCCATATACTCCGCGCTTATGTTCTTGCTGCGCGTGGTAAACTTCCCTCAATTTGACGTTTCGGCTCAGCCAGGGTATAAAATCCTCGCGGCACTTGCAGGCGGCGCAACGGCAGGCTTCGGACTTGGCATAATGCTTCGTCACAACATGAGTATGGGCGGCACGGATATCGTCGGCAAAATTCTCCACAAGAAAAATCCCGACACGAGCGCACAGCGTTGGATACTGCTTTGCGACTGCATCGTTGCAAGCTTGTCAGGTATCCTCGGTATCATAATGCTCGACCTCGACACCATGACGGCAAGCGAAGCTATTGTCACCGTGCTTGCTCCGATATTCTTCTCATTCGTATCGCTCGTCTTTGGCTCTATCACAACGGATATCGTGCAAGCGGGCTTCCTGTCATCTGCGGTCATCAACGTCATCACCGACAAGCCCGACGAGATTTCAAACGCTATCAGCGAAAAATTGCACCGCGGCGTAACGATGTCTACAGCAGTCGGCTGCTACACCAAGGTTGAGCACAAGGTTCTCACCTGCGTAGTCAGCAAACGTCAGATTAGCGCCGCTAAGAAGATTATCGAGGAGGTTGACCCGCTCGCCTTTACGTACATAGTCAAAGCGCACGAGGTTGCAGGTAAGGGCTTCCACTCCGCAGGCTAAGCTACGTCAAAACAAAAGCACAACTCGGTACATTTAATCGAAATACAGGGCAAGGAAAAATCCTTGCTCTTTATTTTAATTTTGATATAATTTATTAAGCAAACGGCAAATGAAGAAAATCGGGTTATGCGGCTTATTGCAGCTTATACGATGTGCAGCGGCGTTTTAGTGTAGCGTCAAAGCTACAAAAGCATTCCGTACTATCGTTTAAAAAGCGATAGCACAATTACACCGTTACCTTAAGGAATACAGCAATGATTAAATCAGGACTTAAAAATTATTTTGTCAACTTGAAATACTATTTCACGCCTGTAGGCACGCTTGCCATAGGAATGATTATCGGGCTTTCAATTCTGATACCCACCTCGCTTTCCGCCCTTTCGCAAATGCTTAATGGCATAATAGAAATAGTAAGCGACACGCAGGTTGATTTCAGCTCCGTCAAGGACTGCTTGATTGAGTCAATAATGTCGCTTGAGTGGATTGACCCAATAGAATCATTAAAAATCATGCTTAGTGCCGACTGGCTCAACTCCACTTTGACGGAATGCTTCCGAGCCTTTTCTGTCGAGCTTCAGCCCTACGGCGACGCAATAGCGATAGAGGTAAACACCGCCATCTCAACCGTAAAAACAAGTGTGGCAATATTTGTCGTGTTTTCGATTATCGGACTTGTCAGCGGCTACTTCTTGACAAGATTTCTCGTACGCAGAAATATTGCAAAACGCAGCTTGCGCAAATTTATATTTGCAACCCTCATTGACGCACTGATAACAACGGTGCTTCAAATCTTGTGCGTCTGGCTTTACGCGATTTGGAAGCCCAGTGTAATTTTTACAACGTTGCTGTCGCTTGCTCTTTTCGCGCTTGTCTCCTTGCTTGAGGCGTATCTCATTCACGGCAGAGGTATGGTGGATATCAAGCAGATATTAAACGCTAAAAACTGCGTATATCTCATATTGTCCGACCTCATAATATTTTATTTGTCAATAGCCATTCTCTTCATCGCGATTGCAATAACCAACGCTATCGCAGGTATATTTATCGGCTTTGCATTCGTTGAAATTGCATTTATCGTCATTACGTTAAATGCTGAAAGCTACGTTCTAAAATACGTTCAGAACATAAATGAAGAACCAACTATCTCAGTTGAAGAAGTAGAAAGCAAAGAAGAAGATGAAAATAACGCGGAGAATAAGACGGAGAAGAATGAGTAATGCGTTGATACAAAATGCTGACAGTCTTAAAATGATTTATAAGAAAGCACCCTCTTGGGTGCTTTCTTATTGTTGATTTAATTTTTTTATTGAACTGACTTTCTATGCAGTTCGCCGAGTGCGAATGTCGCTTGCAAAGCCATTAGCCCTTCTTGATAGCGGTGCCGCCCATCAAAACAATCATCTTTACTGCTTGCGTTGAGAACTCGTCCGCCTCTATCGTAAGCGACTTTGTAAGCGTGCCTTTTTCGCTTATCTTGACGTACGTAGTGGATTTGTCAACCTTTATGCGGCGTCTGATTTCCTCAATCGTAACTTCCTCGCCATCGTGGAAGCACTTAGAAAGTGTGCCGAGGCTGACGATGCATTTGAGCGTGTCGTCCGAAATTCTATCCGACTTGCCGATAAGNGCCTCNGCNATATCGTCTCTCAAAATNGAATCTGCCTGCTCCGCTTCCATGCTCTTGTATATTTCCTGCGGATTAAACACAGTGCCTACAGGAGCTTCGACGTTGCTGACCACTTTTATGAGATTGCGCGCAATAAGCATGTTNGTTGTTTCATACGGATACTGTTCGGCATAATCCACCTTTTTACCCGTCACATCCGAGCAAATACCGTTGTTTTTCATAACAAGCGCGATAAGCTCTCTTGCATAGTTCAATCTCTCCTCGTTCTTTATNCGGTAGAGGCAGGGAGTTTCAGCATACGCTTCAAGCCCAGCAAAGCTGTTGACGTGATACTTTGAACCTGCAAATTCGGCTGGGTCGAGCGGAAGCAACAGNGACGGCGTGTTGCCGCGGAATCTTATCTTTGCGACAATCTTCTCACCTGCACGGAAAAGCTCCCATCTCCAGGTTATGCGGCTCTCTACACCCTCGTAAGAAAGCAACATATTTTTAAGCTCTGAATAATAGTTCTTTGCCTCATCATTGCTCTGAATAAGCTTGGACTCAAAGCTCTTGCTGTATTCAACGACGAAGAAGTGCGTTTCTCCGTCCTTGACGACAACCTTCAATTCCTTTTCGCCGCTGTACTCNTTCTGTTCGTCGTTGACGTACGTTGTTTTGGACTTCTTTATTTCCAGCACAATGATAGCCACGACTCCTGCGGTAGCCAATATCGCAATAACGAGCAATATAATAAATAAATGCATCATCGTAAACATTATTTCNTCATCCTTTGCCACTTGCCTGTGATTTTCTCTTTATACTTGCGAACCAGATAAACGGTGATAAACGCCGCTTCGCCTGCAATAATAATCGCAAGTATGACGATTGGAACAACCCAACCNGAACTGAACGAACCTACCTCTATCTTGCTTTCCACGTGAGTTTCATCGTGTCTGCAAACTCTCTTCTTTTGCGTGTAGCCGTTGAATGAGCTGCTTTCCACAATCCATTCGCCATAGTCNTGACCGTGCGGAGCNATGACCTGCGANTCAACCTCAACGTGACCGCATACNGAGCAATACGTTCCGTANGTCTTGCCCTCTGTTGTACACGTAGGAGCTACCGCTTCGATTATTACAATTGTATGGCTTATCTTTTCAAGCTCGTGATAGGTTGACTCATCGCAACGCGTGCAAGCATCGTACGCNTCCCAGCCATGCTCAAAGCACGAGGGCTCCTTTGCNTCGTGATGCACCATNTCATGTCCGAGNGCNGGCGAATGCACCACTGTGACGTACTCGTTGCAGTTTAAGCACAAGCCGCTTGTGCTTTCGGGCTCGGTACACGTTGCCGCCTGATGCACGGTGTTTGCGCCAAACGTATGACCTNTCGCAGGGATTGTTTCAATGTCCGGCGTATGGCTTGCGCTGTGTACGCAGGTTCTCACCCTTTGTCCGTCCTGAGTACAGGTCGCCTNNNCNGTAACCGTCCACTCACCGTAGACGTGCGCGTTGATATCCATCGGAATCACCTGCTCGTCAACNTGGTCGCAGTTTGCACAAGCGCGCTCGCCCTTACCCGTCGTAGAACANGTCGGNGCAACTACGGTTGTCCACTCGCCGTANTTGTGTGCGGTTGGGTCTATAGGAATCACAACGTCATGCGTATGCGTTGCGTCAAAGATACAGCTATAAGTCCATGCACCGGCTTCNGAGCAGGTAGCCTCCTTCTTCAACGTCCTATGCTCCTCGTCCCAGACGTGAGCGTCGGGATTTATTGCAAGCTCTCTTGTGACTCTTGAAATTTCATCATTACATACGCTGCACAGGATAACCTCTTCATACGAGCCNGCCTTTGCNCAATTGGCAGGAATGATATTTTCACTGTGTGCCGCGCTGGGNGTATGCGGAGCAAGATTGCCATACTTCTCGCCGCAGACAAGGCAGGTTGCCTGTTCCGTACAGGTTGCAGGTTTGTCCTCAACGTGTCCNGTTGCCTTTATNGTAAGCTCCACAACCGTTGCAGGNNTGTTGCTGAGCGANGTTTCATCNGTCATGAAATCCTGCTCGCAAATCGTACACTCGTAGTGNGCATGCTTACCGTTTTCCGTACAGCTTGCCGCCACCTCGGGCACTGCGTTGCCGAAGTTGTGTGCGTTATGTATACTCAANGTCTTGAAATTCTCTACNCTCGTTATCTTTTTAATATCCGCCGAGCCATTCCACCAATTCGTNCCAGCAGTCAAAGGTATCTGCGTATTTCCCATAGCGGCAGGGGCTACGATTGTGCTAAGCGCGCTACAGCCGCCAAACACGTTNTCATCCGTTGCCGCATTTGCAATGTTGAAGCTTGACAGATTGACGGAAGTGAGTGCCGTGCANCCGTTGAACAGGGACTTCATTGACCTAAGTCTTACGGTGTCGAATGCGGACAGGTCAAGCGAGGTGAGCGAGCTGCAGCCGCCAAACATTCCGTCAATATTCTCGANGTTACGCGTGTCGAATTTGGACAAATCGAATTCATCAACAGCACTGCANCCGTTNAACATGTTTGACATATCCTTAACGTTCGCCGTNGTNAGCGAGGACAAATCAAGTGCCGTAAGTGACGCACAGCCGCTAAACATTCCGCTCATATTTGACGTGCTTGAGGTATCAAGTCCAAACAGGTCAATACTCGCAAGATTTTCCAAGCCGTAAAACCAGTTTGCCGTTGACGTAGGAGCAACCTTGTATTCCAACGAAGCATATACAGTTTCGACCGCTGTAATCTGCGAATGCGACTCATACCAAGGCGCACCCTCCGCATCAAATACTTCATCGTATGCAAACTGCGCGACGGTGCCAGTCAATTCACTCCAGTGTCTTGACAGCTTGAGCGTTCCGTTTTCCACCGTCCAGTAGATAATCCTTCCGCAATCTGCGTCGTGATTTGAACTGTCCACGCCGCCCTGCGGCTGCTCCTCGCCGCATACTGGGCAGGTCGCCTTTTTCAAGCAGGTTGCCACGTTGCTGTAGAGGTTGTGGTTCTCGTGGTTCAACAGCTCATGCTTTCCATCATAATCAGTCGTCAGCACATATCTCGGATTGGAAGGTTCTGAAGTGTTTGCAATATCAGCTTTAATCGTCGTATCATAGAACTTTGCAGGAAGTAAAATTTCCAATCCACTATTCATAGTGTTTGGCGTGACAATTCTGTTAAGGTTGAACGAATCTATCTTGCAATCGTCATCATAGCTACAAATCAAATTTTCAACCGTCATGTCGCTCAACGCTATATCAAAGTTCGACATATCAATTTCCGTGAGTAGGTAGCAGTTGTAGAACATTCTGTCCATTTGCCTTACGCTTGCCGTAGTGAAGCCATCGCCAATTTTTATAGCCGCGTCGCTTCCCTTACCAAACGCACCGCTCAACTTCTCACAGCCGTTGAATACGCTTTCCATATCCGTTACGTTTGCAGTATTGAAGCCCGACATATCGAGACTCTCAAGATTACCGCAGCCGAAGAACAAATTCGCCATATCCTGCAAGCACGAGGTGTCAAGTCCTGAAAAGTCCACTTCTTGGAGATAACTGCATCCTGCAAACCAATATGACATGGACACAGGCACTACGTTACCCTTGAATGAGACCTTTTTAATGGACCATGAATCTCCATTTGCAATCCACGGCGCCATCTGCTCTTCCATGTCAAATTTGGCGCCAGCCACAGTAAATGAACCGCTATCTGTAGGATTCGCAACGGTTATCTCATTAGAAGAATTTGAAATGATAAGCTCTCCGTCATACGTGACTCCCCAATAAATGGTCGCCGTTGGAGTGACGTCATCCGCCTGCGCAACCTGTCTGCCGCTTGCAAACCCTACTGCGCAAATCACCAACAGCAATGCGATAAGCACTGCCGCCAGTATTGCAATACTGTTTTTCCTTATTTTCAAAAGCATAAGCAACACCTCTGCCCCTATTATTTATATTATATAATAATACAATTTCAATATTATTTATAAGATACATATAATCATAACACATGCACACGCGTATATGTCAAGGGCAAATAGACCCAAAAACAAAAAAACTAAAATTTTCCAGCAAAAAACTTGCATTAAAACGATGTTTCGACAAGTTTTGAACATTGGATATTAAAAACAAGTATGAAATTTCACTTGCGTGACATGAAATTGCGCTTTGCGCAATGAAATAAAATTCGCCAATACATGTGCAAAGCACATTTCATATTTCGCAGGAATATTTCGTAGCTTTGCTATTTCACTCGCCAAACTTCTTCACTATTCTCTATTACCTGTTACTTCAAAATCTACAAATCGCGCAACCTTGTTTTGTGAAGAGTGAAGAGTGAAGAGTGAAAAAGTAAAATCGACAAATCACTTACGCGATTTGTCGATTTTGGTCTGGGTGAGAAGACTTGAACTTCCGGCCTCATGAACCCCATTCATGCACGCTACCAAACTGCGCTACACCCAGATACTTGCTATATTATAATAAATTTGCGCGGTAAACTCAACAAAAATCAACCATAATTTTTATTATTTTTTATATTTTGATTTTTGTGNCGNCAAATGCTATACGGCGCTTNGGCGCAAGCAACAACATTTTCCACTTGAAANAATCGATTTTTAAGCGGTTAGATTTACGGTTTTTATGGCAAACTGCAACCGCATACAAAATTTNTCCGTGCATTTTGATTGCCAATTTAAACAATGCAATGTATCATTATATAAATTTATTCTTATACTATTGCGCACAGTGCGCTATCTATTGAAAAATAGAAAGGAGGTAAGAAATGAAAAAACGCAGTACAATACTCCTNCTCGTGCTGATTGTCGCACTTCTGTCAGTCTGTCTTGTGGCTTGCAACGACAATCAGAACCACGACAATACGCCCACNACCGTATCCGTAACCTTTGAATACGGTGACGGCACGGCAAGCACCGAGCACGTTCNATACGGCGGCACGGTTCAAAAACCGCAAAACCCAACGAAGGAAAACCATGTTTTTGTCGGTTGGTATCTTGCCGGTGAGGAATTTGATTTTTCCACNGCGATAACCTCGGATATCAGACTCGCGGCAAAGTGGGAAGCCCTGCCCGCAACGCTCACGGTTACNTTTAAGTCGGAAGGCTCGGATGATAACCCCGTCGTTGTAAANCGCGGTGACAAGGTTGCACGNCCNACAAAGCCGACGCGCGANGGNTACTTCTTNGACGGCTGGTATNTTGGAAATGANAAGTACGACTTTTCAAAGCCTGTCACNGAAGATATCACAGTGACCGTCAAATGGCTGACACGCGAGCAGATAAACGAAACCATCTCCGTTGCGCTTAGCAAGGACTACTCCAACTACACCTCGGTGCACAANATGGAAGAATACTATGAGGGCGAAACGTATTCCTACACCAAAACGTACAAGCGTACGGATTCAGTTGCATCATTCGTGCAGGTGCAGGAAGGGATGTCCAATCTGGAAACGATAATCCCATTNGACAGCAANGGCAATCCTATAATCGTATACTATCTNGATACNCTCAACAATGAGTGGAAAAAGAGTCAAAGCTATGGCTTTGGAGAATACCTGCTTNCCCTCAATATGGATGCGATAGAACCCGACTATTTTGAATATGACGAGGGTCGCTACTTTGTTTTGGACGACTGCGCGACAGTTGTTGAGTATGCCCTGTTTGGCACAACCAACAACTTCTACGGCTTGTACATTGAAATAAATGACGGTCGCATTGTAAAAATAGGTGGCGGTTTTGATACGGACTGCCTGTTTACTCAAACCCTTGAAGAGTTCGGCACAACCCAAATCACNCTNCCCGAATTGCCTGCGCTCAATATCGAGGTTACNGCAAAGAACGAGCAAAGAACGGAANGNATAGAAATTGAGCTTTCAAAAATACTNGCGCTATTTACGATAACTGCGGACGGAAGAACGATTGAGGTTACGCNAAACATGCTCAACCTCGGCACATTGAATCTNAANAATCCCGCGGTTGGCGAATATCCGATAACCTGCACTTACTCGGTTAGAAACGGCGAAAGCTACCAAAAAACGGCAACGCTCACAGTTCTGCCTGCCGTAGAGTCAGACCTCACCCTCGAAGAGATATTTGCGCGCGACTACTCCAATATGACAATCAAGTGCAATGGCACGGATTATCTGATGAATTATGGNTTNATGATATACTGGGCTGCAAGCACGAACCANTTCTACGGGGTTTTTGAGGACGGAAATTTTAGGCTTGTGAGATACAATGCGAACGTACAAACCTTAGCCACTGTAAACTGGCAACGTATGCCGCGTATGGATTTATTCCTCGCGCTCAACCCAAACCTGTTTGTACAGGATGAAGAGGACGAGAGCGTATACGTGCTTGACAGCAGTATGGATTTGGACAAAGACACCTTGGCACTGCTTAGCGCAATCTTCAAGCAAAACGAGGCTACCGCAAACGGCTCGGCTATCATAGACGAGGACCACGGCTTCTTNATAAAGCTNACNGTCAACGACAACTATATNGCACAGATTGAAATGACATACTACGCAAAAGCAAGNGCAAATGCACCGGCAACAGAAAAGACCTGCACCTATGAGATAAGCAACATCGGGACGACCGAAGAAATTGANCCAAGCGAGNAAATACTNGANNTGCTCTATCCGCANAATTGAGCAATGNCGCATCCCGAAAATAAGCATTTCGACCAACNNNCNATATGGCTACACGCAAAGCCAATGAGCTATANATCAATTTCATAATCAATNGAAAAAGNTTAGCGGCNACATCAGACATATTAAAAACCGACNGCNAACAACCGTCGGTTTTTAATTGCNAAGCTTATNAACGGAAATATTTGATTTGAAAAGATTTGAACCTTTTGATGAGAATTTGATTTTTGGAACATTTATAAAATTCGGCGTTTTTTAGAACACAGTTTTCTCTAAACTGCTCTAAACAGTACCGATTATTGCCCAAAATCAACACGGGCGGCAGTATTTACTGTCTATAATTCAAATTTCAAGCAACAAATCAAAATTGATGGAAAAATCTCAAAAGACTTATAATTTGTGCCATTTTGTAGAATACAAGCCCCGCTTCAAGCCAAAAACAGAGGGCTTTTCTCTTAAAAACTTACAGCTCAAAGATTTGCTCTTGTAGGCGCATTTTCCTGCTTTTATTAGAAATAAACATTCACACTTGTTGATATTTCTTTTTTATGTTACACTTATACTACGAACAATTCGGGGGAATTTTAATGAGCGAAATTACAAATCAGAATATGGACGCGCTTGATGATAGCGGTTCAGCGACGAGTCAAGACGGCAGTTCGGAAAGCCAGAATGCAGGCATACTCGCCGAGTATGCAAAGAGTTCGGAGGTTCAACGTTTCATCTCCAAGAAAAAGAAAAGTATAGCCTTGCTCGTCTTTATGTGCATAGCGTGCCTGTACGTTTTCGTTACTCTCATCTTAGGCTACAACTTCCTTGCCGCTGTCGGCGTCGCGCTGTCCTTGATAACGTCAGTGTGGATTTTTGTTTGCGTTATCTTCAAAAAACAGATTCATCTATATTTGTGGATAACCTACGTTGTGCTGACTGGCGGCAGCCTGCTCATCTTTTCGGCATGGGGTGCGGAGGGCTTCGGAAAGAGCCTTGGATATAACCTGCTGCTTACCTTCGTGCCACTTGGCGCAAGCGTGGTTATGCTCTTCCTCGACGCAATATTCCGCAAGAACAAGGTCGCGCTGCGCGTTGTTTCAATCCTGCTTTCGCTGCTGTTGATTGTTTGCTCGCTTATGTACTTCCTTGCAATGTCGATGCGTCTGCGCCCTACCGTCAAGTCAATGCAGAAGGGACATGACGAGTATCTAAACAATGTAAAAAACTCGGGCGCAAAGCAAGACTCTCCAAACGTGCTGTTCATACTTATGGACGATATGGCGTACTCGGATATATCCTGCTACAGCTATCTCAATAAGGACGGAAAAGCCCCGACGATAAACACGCCTACGCTCGACGCGCTTGCAGAGGAAGGCGTTTCGTTTGAGAACTTCTATTCGTGCAGCCCTGTATGCTCACCGTCACGCTTCGGAATTCTCACTGGCAGATACGCCTCGCGCGGCTATCTTGACAACGTAATTTTCCCGACAACCGTATCCCTCAATCCATTCGGCTCTACGAGATATCTCAACCCCTTCCAGTTCTACAACAACGTGGACGGCATTCTCGGCGATGAGATAACCGTTGCCGAAGTCCTGCAAGCCGCAGGCTACAACACCGCGCTGATAGGCAAATGGAACCTCGGCGATTACGGCGAGTACCTGCCGACCAATCAAGGCTTCGACTACTTCTACGGCAGCTACTATGTGAACGACATGACTCCGTACAATATGGTGCGCGAGGTCGGCGGCGTTGCGGAAGAGGTTCATTCGCATTGGGATATGCTCGACCAATCCGAAACTACCAAAATTCTCACCGAGGAATTGAACGGCTATATCTCTACCGCCGCCGAACAGGATGCTCCCTTCTTCGCGTACTACTGCACGCCGTGGCCGCACTACCCAATATTCTCGGGTGAAAAGTACGACACCACCGACGACAGCTATATCGCCTGTATAGAGGAATTCGACGCCTACCTCGGCACAACCATACAGCTTCTCAAGGACAAGGGCGTGTACGACGATACGCTCATAATTTTCACCTCCGACAACGGTCCTGGGCGCGAGGGCGTTACGGGTGCGCTGCGCGGAAGAAAGAATACCACCTTCGACGGCGGTCATAAAGTTCCGCTTATCATGTCCTACCCCAACAGCAATATAAGCGCNACCAAATCTACGAGCGTCACAAACTTGAATATCATCACGACAAATACNATGAANATNGACNTGTTNCCAACCATCTTGCAGTACGCNGGAATCACCGCTCTGCCGCANGACCGCATTATCGACGGCAGGAGCTTGTACGACCTGCTTGAAGATACGGACGGAACGTATTGCAATGACCCAAGCTACCGCGTACACGACGCGCTGTTCTACATCAAGAAGGGCAAGGTNCAGGGNGTGCAAATGCCAATTGAATACGTGGATAAAGACGGAAACCTNNTNAAGCANGACTTCAAGTATTTCGACAANGTGCGTACNGAAAACTCCGCGTTCATAGACCAAGTCTACAAAAACTATCTGTTCAATCTTACGCTCGACCCAGCCGAAGGCTACAACGTGTCTATGACTTATCCCGAGATTGCAAGTACGCTGAATAAAAAACTGAACGANTTTAGAAANCAGCTCAAATCAAATAGGCGCGGAATAATCNAATAANCCTTGACGGATTAAAGCNANNTTGTCCGCGCAAAGCTTCAGAAATATTATAGGAGTCAATATGCCTCAGCTCTCNGTCATGATAAAGCCTGCAAGCTCGCTCTGCAATATGCGGTGCGAGTATTGCTTTTATCATTCGCTAAGCGANTCACGNGAAACGTATTCCTATGGAGTNATGAGCGAAAGCACTGCTCTTTNCATCATAAAGAAAGCGGCNGACTTTACAAACGGCGCGCCGCTTCACTTCGCTTTTCAGGGCGGCGAACCGACCGTCGCAGGTCTTGACTTTTTCAAGTTCTTTGCAAACNCCGTAAAGACTTACGTCACAAAATCAAAGGTGACNTTCTCACTTCAGACAAACGGACTNCTCATAGACGACGATTGGGCAAAGTTCTTCGCAGANAATAAATTTCTNATTGGGCTTTCTCTTGANGGAGACNCCGAAAACAATCAGTACCGCATTGACGCAGGCGGCAAGTATACCACCGAGCGAGTCNTACACGCCGCNGAAATTCTCAACGCCTTCGGCGTACCATTCAANATTTTGAGCGTTGCCACAAAAAAGACTGCCGAAAGGCTCGACAGNGTTCTNGAATACTACGGCAAGCACGNNTTCAAATATATTCAGTTTATNCCCTGCCTGAAGCCATTCGGCGTTGAGCACGACGAGTACGCNATGGACGAGGACGAATTCGCCGCATTCCTTATCGCCGCATGGAAGCGCTATGCCGCCGCCTTCTACAACAGAAAACCTATATCTATCCGNTTCTTTGACAACCTTCTTATGATGGCAACGGGCGAGCGCGCCGAACAGTGNGGGCTTTACGGGCATTGTGGAATCCAGTTTATCATCGANGGCAACGGCGACGTTTTTCCCTGCGACTTCTACTGCCTTGACGAATGGAAGCTCGGCAACATCAACGACATGANCTTCCTTGAAATCGCCACCTCTCCTNGCGCCAAAAAATTCATNGAGGAATCNCTCCCCGTCCGTCCCGAATGCAAATCCTGCAGCTTCTATAGGCTCTGCCTCGGCGGCTGCAAGCGCTACCTCGCCGACCTCGACTATTGCAAAGTCATGAAAACCTTCTTCANNNCNGTTNTACCNTCTCTGCATCAAATTGCTACTTTCTTGAAACAGAATAGATAGCCTATTGCGCAGNCNCCTCGCGGNTANCGCGTATCGCCAAAATAATTGNNACCATATCTTATTNAGTTAAACATTTTTNTNNNATANCCNTAACGCTTTACACTATCTTTACTGCTACCCAGAAATATTGACTTTTACTACATGTCAAGTATAATTAAATAAGGTACATTATGATAGTAAAAAATTTGTCAAGNACCTATACGCTAAAAGACTCTCCCNCNGTGCAAGCNCTTAGAGGGGTAAGCTTTACTCTTGCTGACACAGGNATGGTTTTCTTCTTGGGAAAATCAGGCAGCGGCAAGTCAACGCTGCTCAACGTCCTAAGCGGCTTAGACAAAGCGGATGAAGGCGGTCATGTCGAGATTTACGGAAAGGACATTTGCGCCCTTTCAATAAGCGAGTTGGACGATTATAGAAATTCTTGCTGCGGTTTTGTATTTCAAGAATACAATCTTATCCCCGAATTGAACGTGCAGGAAAACATCGCGCTTGCAATTGAGCTGCAGGGAGAAAATGATATAGAGGATAAAGTTAAAGACGCGCTCAAAAAGGTTGAGCTGGACGGCTATGAAAAAAGAAAAGTAACCGAGCTGTCAGGCGGGCAAAAGCAAAGGATAGCCATTGCACGTGCACTCATAAAAAATCCCGATATAATCTTTGCCGATGAGCCAACAGGAGCGTTGGACAAAAGCACTGGCGAAAGCATTATGGAATTGTTGAAGGAGCTATCAAAGGAAAAGCTGGTGGTTATCGTTTCACACGACAACGATTATGCTACGCGCTATGGCGACCGTATAATTGAACTTGAAGACGGCAAAATCATAAATGACAGTGCAGCCTCCACCACTACGTCTCCTGCTGAAAGCAACTCAAGCAAAGAATGGCACAAATCGCACCTGCCGATAAAATCCGCACTCAAAATCGGCTGCGGTAGTTTCAAAATTCACCCCATTAGATTGGCGGTTACGCTCTTATTGGCAATTCTTGCTTTCACAATATTCTGCGTTTCATTGACAATAAGCTTAAATCAATATAGCGACGTCGTTTTTGACGCAATTAGCGCTAACGGCTTGAAGTACAGCACAATATATAAATATGACGATGACGGCAATCGATTTCCAATCAAAGAATCGGATAAGGTGAATATAGACAACACTTTAGGCTACTCCTCAATAGGCGCTATCAGATTCCCTATGGAGTTTGATATTGAAATGGACGAAGATTCGCCAAGCATATATTATTCGTATTTGCCAAATAAGCTTTGTGAGCTATCGCAAGAAACAATCACCCGTTACGGTTTTACGGTGTACGGAGAATTGCCGCATAGCCAAAATGAAATAGGCATTACAAGATACACCGCCGAAGTGCTCAATCACATTAAGTATTTTGAGCCGTCCGAATTAGACTTAATCGGCAAGACAATTATAATTGACGATAACGAATGTTTAATAACTTCTATCGTAGATACGCGTCTTGACTCAAGCAAATATTCCTCACTTAAAAATGCTCAGACTGGGGCAAATATCTCATTGGAAAACGAGTTTGTCTATGAGATGAATACTTCCGCTCACAACCTATTGATTATAGACAATATCTACAACTATAAAACAACCGCCATAAGCACAAATCCGATATTCTGTTCTATTAAATTTAGTCATTCACAGGTTATGGTTGTAGAAAACATACGCCCCTACAAAGACGTTGAAGAAAATTTGTTCAAGGTCAATGACGCGGGAAAAGGAGTTTACATTCCTGCATATTTGATTTCAACGCTTCTTGGCAGTTACGGTTGCGCAATAGAATTTGAAGGAATAACGCACTTAAATTTCGGCACCTTGTTCAACGCACTCTATAGGCATGAAATAGGAAAAGACCATTTAGATGCCAAAAAAGCCATTGCCGTTTATGATAAGTATAAAGATGTTTACAAATTCCCGAATGATTTTGCATGCTCATATTCGGATGTAAAATTTGAACTGGATTATAGTTTCGCCGTACTCGGGTTTCACTCCTTAGACGATTATGAAACAATCTTGGTTGACGACTCTACTTATGAAAGCATCTATGAGCGCATCGGAGGAGATTTTGATTCACTGATAGCAATAAACGACAAATCCATAAAAAAATATATAGCTCAAAATACGCATTTCAGAGCCTACAATTATATAATCTATTTGGCAAACAGTGCATCCGATTTTGTCAATAGCATAAAAAGAATTGCATATATCGTTTTTGGAGTTTTTGCGGCGTTTTCAATCTGCTTACTATTAAACTTCCTATCTCAGAGTCTGCTCGACAGAACGAAAGCAATAGGCATATTGAAAGCAAACGGAAGCAACAATTTCAATCTGATAAAGATATTTATATGGGAAAGCTTAATAGTAGGTCTTGTAGTATTGGTCGGTATTTCCATATTCAGTCCAATAGTATGCGAAATCCTTAATAGCTTTGCCGTAACGACTATAGGCACAAATTGTTTGCAGTTCTTCAACTTCAACACTTACGCCTATATAATCTCCGCCGCATCAATAGTGTTATTCTCCCTGCTCGGTAATCTGATTCCCCTGCTAAAGCTTTCAAGGCTAATGCCATCAGACTATTTGCAGATGGAATAAAAACGCATAAAGCATAATTAGACGCGCATCACAAAAAATCTAAAACAGACCGATATATTAAAGGTGTATCATGATAGTAAAAAACTTGTCAAAAACCTATAAGCTAAAAAATTCTCCCGCCGTACAAGCACTTAATGACATAAGCTTTACCCTTGCGGATACAGGCATGGTTTTCTTCTTGGGAAAATCGGGCAGCGGCAAGTCAACGCTGCTCAACGTCCTAAGCGGCTTAGACAAAGCGGATGAAGGCAGTCATGTCGAGATTTACGGAAAGGACATTTGCGCCCTTTCAATAAGCGAGTTGGACGATTATAGAAATTCTTGCTGCGGTTTTGTATTTCAGGAATACAATCTTATCCCCGAATTGAACGTGCAGGAAAACATCGCGCTTGCAATTGAGCTGCAGGGAGAAAATGATATAGAGGATAAAGTTAAAGACGCACTCAAAAAGGTTGAGCTGGACGGCTATGAAAAAAGAAAAGTAACCGAGCTGTCAGGCGGACAAAAGCAAAGGATAGCCATTGCACGTGCACTCATAAAAAATCCCGATATAATCTTTGCTGATGAGCCAACAGGCGCTTTGGATAAAGGCACTGGCGAAAGCATTATGGAATTGTTGAAGGAGCTATCAAAGGAAAAGCTGGTGGTTGTAGTCTCTCATGACAACGATTATGCTGCGCGCTATGCCGACCGTATAATTGAACTTGAAGACGGCAAAATCATAAATGACAGTACAGCCTCCACCACTACGTCTCCTACTGAAAGCACCTCAAGCAAGGAATGGCATAAATCGCACCTGCCGATAAAATCCGCACTAAAAATAGGCTGCGGCAACTTTAAGCGTCACCCTGTCCGCATAATAGCTACGCTGCTTTTATCAATTCTTACATTCTCATTGCTCGGCATATCTATCAACATTGCTATGATGAATCCTTATCAAAGTTTTATAGATGCGGCATATGATAAAAATCTTGAATACACCGCATTATACAAATTTAATGCAGCTCAATACGAAGATTACAACTCGTTTGACCAACTTTTGGGAAGCAACAACATAACCTATAAGCAACGCTGTTTATCTGAATATGACCTCTCATTGTTGCGCGACAGATATGACATGGAATTCAGCTTGATATGCTCAGCTTATATCAAGTCATTCTACAAATCAATAGCCGCTACTGTTAAACAACTTAATGAGGCGTTACATTCTTCCAACGACCATAATTCCATACATGCGGATGGATTTATGGCTATGAGTCTGTCCGAATGCAACAGGCATGGCTTTGAAATAATTGGAAGATTGCCTGAAAATGACAATGAAATTGCAATAAATGAATGCATGCTCAACTCTTTTATGGTAGCGGGAATTATCGAAGATGCAAAAACGTACCCTATAAATTCCGCCGAAGATATTTTGGGGCATAAAATATCAGTTTCGATGGATGTCCGCCCTGCCGACATACCAATTCCAAATCAAGGAAAATTCGGAGATAGTGATATTAAGACAATCGTAGGCGTTGTTGACACAGGTTGTGACAGACAGTGCTCAAAAACACATCCCGAAGAAGACTACGTATTTAATCCAGAAAACTATCACGAAAAGATTTTTATAAGCGAAAACTTTTTTAATGAATGGTCATATATCCTGTGCGATATAAGTCCAAACAAAAACGATTTCCGTAGCTTTGCAAACTTTGTCTTTGACTACAACGACAATGATGATGTTTTCATGTTTTCAAACCAATTGATGGGTAATAGATATATTGATACCAATTCGTTTTATTATTCATTGGACGCTATCAATATGGAAAAGAATTTGTATCTTTACATCAGCATTGTTTTGCTTATCATATCATTTGTATTCATGATAAATTTTATCGCCACCTCTATCAGCAGTC
>JAAVHW010000022.1 GCA_014799525.1 Clostridiales bacterium
AAATCTGCCATTTTTGATAGACGCGTTTGCGTCTTTAGCACTTGAGGATGCGGAGGCGCACCTCGTGCTTGTCGGAAGCGGTCGCGAGGAAAAGAGCGTGCTTGCAAAGATAGCTCACTATGGTTTGCAGGAGCGCGTTCACATTCTGCGCGACATAAAGGAAGTGGAAAACTATTTTGCTACGTTTGACCTGTTTGTACTGCCCTCTCGCTTTGAGGGTTTGCCGCTTGTTGCGATAGAGGCGCAGGCGATGGGAATACCGTGTCTGCTTTCAGACCTAATCACCGACGAAGTAAACGTATCTGATAAATGCGAATTTTTAAGCATCGAATCCTTTGGAGCATGGGCAGAGAAAATGCGCGACATGCTAAGCAAGGATACAATCTACGACGCAACCGAGAAAATCATACAGGCAGGCTACGACATTACGCGCGAGAGCAAGCGACTTGAGAGCTTCTACCTCTCTTTGGACGGTGTAAAATGAGCGTAAAGATTCTTGTCGTCTACCATAATAACGCGCATATTGTAGGGAACGAAATATTTACCCCTATTCTTGCTGGCGCAAAGAGTAAAAGCTCCTCTACACTACTTCGCGACAAAATTCTGCGCGATGACCTCGGCGAGAATATCTCCTCGAAAAACGCGCTGTACAATGAGCTTACGGCAGTCTACTGGGCGTGGAAAAACTATGATAAGCTTGGCAATCCCGAGCATATCGGGCTCTGCCATTACAGAAGATTTTTTATTTTTCAAAAGAAGAGAAGCCCCTACTACGAGGCAAAGCAGATTGACAGCCAGTTTCCAAAAACGATAAACTACTCTCAAGAAACAGTTGAGAGCTTGGTTGAAAGCTGCGATTACGTTGCCCCTATGCCAACCAAGCGTACGTCCGTCAAGCTCAACTATGCGCGCGCACACCGCATAGAAGATTTGCAGGCTGTTTGGAGCATAATAGATACAAAATATCCCGAATACTCAAACGCCGCAAAAAACTACTTCAACGGAAGCAAAGCATATTACTACAATATGTTTATATTTGATAAGAATACGTTTTTCAGATACTGTGAATGGCTGTTCTCTATACTGTTTGAGTTTGAAAGCACGGCTAAGCGCGTACCTGACAGAATGTACATCTCGGAACGGCTTACGGGCGTGTTTTTCACCAAGCTCGAAGAGGAAGGCAAAAAGGCGTCATATCTCCCAACCCTATACGTTACAGGTCAAAAACCGACGTTAAAAGAGGTTATTGCGCAGACAAAAGTAAATTTGAAACTCAAAAATTCAAGCAAGCTATATGCGTTTAAGCCTATCATTTTACATTTCACTCCGCACTTTATTCTGCGCATGAGACGCTCTAAAAGATGCAAATAACACTATAATAAATGAAATGGCTACCCATAAAAGGTAGTCATTTTTAAATTGATAATATTATCTAATAATAAATCGTACTATTTGTTTTCGCCACTTCCAGCTTTATCCTGCGCTGCCTTATCTGCTTCGTTCGCCTTAGCCTTTTCTGCATTCTGGCGCATAATTTCTTTGCAGTCCGCCTCATAGATTTTCGTGACTTCCTTGGCAGTTCCGCTCTGAATAATTCTTCCGCCGTCAATATAAACCGCCCTCTGACAAAGCCTATTTATCTGTGCAGTGCTGTGAGAAACGACGATAAACGTCGTGCCGTTTGCCCTAAGCTCGTCTATCTTTGCCGCACACTTCTGCTGGAACGGTGCGTCGCCGACCGCAAGTATCTCGTCTATCAAAAGCACGTCGGGCTGTACGTCCACCGCGATAGCGAAGCCAAGCCTTGACATCATACCTGACGAGTAGTTTTTAAGCGGCACGTTCATGAATTTTTCAAGCTCAGCAAACTGAACTATGCTGTCATACTTTTTCTGCATCGCCTTATGCGAAAAGCCGAGCATTGCTCCGTTGAGGAACACGTTCTCCTTACCCGTCGCGTTATAGTCGAAGCCCGCGCCCAGCTTTAAGAGCGGCACCATATTGCCCCTCGTACGCACATAGCCGCCTGTAGGCTCGATTATGCCAGCGATAATTCTGAGCAACGTGGATTTGCCTGCGCCGTTACGTCCTACAAGCGCAAGACTCTCTCCCCTGCGCACCTGCAAATTTATGCCGTTGAGCGCCTCAAAGGTTTTATAATGCAGCTTGCCCTTTATGAGCTTTATTACGTACTCCTTGATATTGTCTATCTTTTCCGACGGCATACGGTATTTCATCTCAACGTCGTGAACGTCAATCAGAATATCTTCGTCCCTGTCAAACAGCGTATCATCATAGGAGACCGTTGTCATCGTATCAACGTCCTCTATGTTGTCGCCTACCTTGTAGGAAAAATTGACGGGTGTAACTGCCGTATTTTGTTTTTTGTCAAACCACTTCATCATATATACAGTATAAATTTCTTCCTTGACAGTCTGAATACAAGATATCCTAACGCGAATGCCACGATTCCCACACCATAGCAAATCAGATGCATTTTCCAATCAGGCACAATACCTTTAAGCAAATCACGCACATACGTCACGTAGTAAAGCATTGGATTGAGATGCATTATCTTCCACACCGTTCCGCCCTCTGCGATTTTGAGCGTATCGAGAGAATAGAATATGGGAGTTGCATACATCCACAAAGTGAGAAACACGCCGTATAGGTGCTTGACGTCTCTGAATCTCACATATATCGAGCAAAGCGCAAATGAAAGCCCGAGCGAAAACAGCATAATCGACGGAAGCCACGGCACCAACATCATGAACATAGTCCAATGAAACTCCACGCCTTGCGGAATACACGCAAGCATGAGTATGAGTAGCGCAATAAGCGAAAAACCTAAGTTGACAAGTGCGGATAAATTTTGAGATATCGGAAACACCGCGTAAGGTACGCGCGTCTTTGTGAGCAGGTCATAGTTGCTCACCATGCACGTAAGCGAACCCGACGTTGCGGCACGCATAAAGTTGAAAACTATCGTACCAGACAAAATATATACCGGATAAAACAATTCGTCTGAGCTTCTGCCGAAAATCTTATCNAATACAAACCACATGACAAGCATATTGAGGAGCGGATTGAGCACCGTCCAAACTATACCTAAAACTGAACGGCGATACTGATTCTTGATGTTCTTCTGCACCATAGAACCGAGTATGACCATCGACTTCTTGAACTGAAGTGCGTTCGCCATGGATTTAGTTTTAGTCTTTCTGCTTATGCTCATCGAGGTAATACCTATTTATCCACGCCGTACATACGGCAACTGCAATTGAATTTTCAATTACNTATAATAGTATATACACAATTCTAACATCTATTTGAGCATAAGTCAATAATCGCCAACTTTACGCATAAGTCAATAATCGCCAACTTNACTCTACATAAAAAACTGTTAAGNAACGCAAATCGNCGCTCACAGTCAAAATTGACATATATCTTTCTTGTATGCTATAATTTATAAAACATTACAAACACTACGTATCATGGAGAAAAAANTNATGAAATATGATTANCTTATCGTAGGCGCAGGGCTTACGGGAGCGGTATTTGCAAGAGAGCTGACCGATGCAGGAAAGAAGTGTCTTGTCATTGAAAAGCGCGGGCATATCGCGGGCAATATCTACACGGAAAGGCAAAACGGCATTGACGTACACAAGTACGGCGCGCATATCTTCCATACCAACGACGATAAGGTGTGGGAGTACGCTTGCCGCTTCGCNCGCTTTAACGNTTTTGTAAACAGCCCGATTGCAAANTTCAAAGGCGAACGCTACAATCTCCCCTTCAATATGAANACCTTCGAGCAGATGTGGGGAGTAAAAACCGCCGAGGATGCGCAGGCAAAGATAAGCGCACAAATTGCAGATTTGCACCTTGACGANCCNCAAAACCTCGAAGAGCAGGCACTCAAAATGGTGGGGCGCGATATCTATGAAAAGCTCGTAAAGGGCTACACTGAAAAGCAATGGGGACGGGATTGCAAGGAGCTTCCNCCCTTCATCATCAANCGNCTGCCACTGCGCTTCACATACGACAACAACTACTTCAACGCCAAGTATCAAGGCATCCCGATAGACGGCTATACTGAAATGGTTGAAAATATGCTTAGCGGCATAGAGGTAAGACTNAACACCGACTACTTTGACTTTATAAACAATACGACNGATACGTTTGACAAGGTGCTGTTCACNGGCAAAATTGACGAGTTCTTNGGATACTCNGAAGGCAAGCTTGANTATCGCACCGTCAACCTTGTTGAAAAAACACTTGACCAAGAGGATTTCCAAGGCAACGCCGTTGTCAACTATACGGATAGGNAAACGCCTTACACGAGAATAATCGAGCATAAGCATTTCACGGGCGCGAAAGCGGACTGCACCGTTGTGAGCTACGAATATCCTGCCGAGTGGACTGACGGCGCAGAGGCATACTATCCTATCAATGACGAGAAAAACAANGCGCTTTATGAAAAGTATCGNGCAAAGCTCGCAAGCGAGCCNACNGTTATCATCGGCGGNAGACTTGGAGAATACAAATATTACGATATGGACAAAGTGATTGCGCGAGCNCTTGAGCTTGCGGAGAAGGAAATACGTGCTGCTTTATAATCTGACATTNCCAAAGGACGGCGTTTGCGACNNCTGCGAGTTATACTTCCGCGGCGGCGAACANCNTAAAAACGGCGTATTTTTGAGTGACGGAAACACCGTCACTTTTGACACGTATTTCAACAGCTTTTCACACGTCAAGTANAAAAAGTANACAAACGTNCGCACGGTCACACTGAGGCTAAGTCTTGTTGGCAGCGGCANGGTGCAAGTCTTAAGATATATATCTGACGACGAGCGCNAACTTCTTGTCAGNAAGAGAGTGAGCGGCGATTGCGNGCTTACGTTTGATATATCAANTATACCAGATAAGGGCTTTATATACTTNTCCTTTACCGCAGANGGCGATTGCATGNTAAATGGCGGAAGCTGGACTTCAGATGTACAAAAACGNCATATAAAGCTNGGAATNGTCATTTGNACGTATAAGCGCGAGGATTATCTGCGGCGCAATATCGCACATATGCAGGAGTACGCAAGGTCGCTTGACGAAAGATTTTTNGACGTGTTTGTTGTAGACAATGCGCGCACCGTAACGGACGATTTCGGCGAAGGCTTTACNGTCATTCCAAACGACAACACTGGCGGAAGCGGCGGCTTTACGCGNGGAATNAAAGAGGTNTNCNCNCGNGNCTATACNCACTTCTTNCTCATGGACGACGACATTTTGTTTGACGTGAATATNCTNCAAAGGACTGCCNCTATGCTCGCCGCCCTCAANGACGAATATAAGACCGCCTCTATTGGCGGCGCAATGCTCGTGCTTGACTGTCCATATCTTCAAAAGGAGCTTGGCGCAGACTGGGAGGANAATTTGATAAGCTCNCGCCGTCACAGACTCGACGCAAGGAANGCAAGCACCATATGCGGCAANGAGGAGGATATNGANCCAAACTATAACGGCTGGTTTTATATGTGTATGCCCACGTCAAGCGTAGAAAAGTACGGCTATCCTCTGCCCTTCTTCATACGCTGTGACGACATCGAATACAGTCTGCGCGCCGCGGAGCATATCATTGTTACGTCGGGAATCGCAGTCTGGCACGAGAGCTTTGACAACAAGTACAGCCCNGAAATGGAATACTATATAAAGCGCAACGAGCTTATTTTGAGCTCACGCTATCCAAACGGAACGGGCTTTTTTGCAAACTGGAAAAAACTCTTCTTAGGAATTGGCAAAACTCTGCTTTTGCAAAGATACTTTGCGGCGGACTTGCGCTTCAAGGCGTACGACGATTTTTTGAAGGGTGCTGATTACTTCCTNAATCTCGACAGCGGCGCAAACCATATGNANCTTAGAAAATACTGNCCTCGCTTTCTCACCAAGGANGAGATNAAANCCGAGTACGGTATAGAGATAAACGACAACCCACCCACNTCGCTCACCGATTGGGGCGCGAAGGACGTCGTTTCGCTTGTAGAATACTTTATCCCCAAATGCTTCTTCAAAAAGGATATAGCGGTCGTCGATATGACGAGATATCGCATAAGCGACTTCTTTATGAANAAAAAGGTGTTGCACTACAATCCTCTAAGCGGCAAGGGCTTTGTCACTGAAATCAAAAAATCCGCGATATTCAANTACTCNTTTAAGGCNTTNGGNTATTTCTTCAAAATGCTCTTCAACTATCGCCGCGTTGCAAAAGAATTNGCCGCCATAGACACGAAAACGCTGTAATTTTCAAATTCAATTAAGTTTTACCCCACAAGTTTACCCCACAAAATAGCATTTTGCGGGGACCCNATTGAGACGTTTGTGGGGACCCCATACATTTACCCCACAAACAGGGACNTTTGTGGGGANNCCATTAAACAATAAAGCGTGCAAATTGCACGCTTTATTTTTGATAACGATATTCAATTATTNCTGNTTANCTTTTGATNACTGCTTATCTTTTGANATAGATTTGAAANGNATCGCACTCTATTATCTTTGCTATATCAGTAGTCGTACTCGTCATCGTCAATGATNTCGCTTGCGACGTACTCCNCTTCATAGTATCCGTTGCTTGAATTCGAAGTGTCGTAATTCATATTGTTTGNATAGATGCTGTCAACGGTAGCNCTGTCNATNCCTATCTTGTAGAGGTCAATGCCGTTCTCCGCGGCNAACTTCTTAATCATATTGTTGTATGCCGCTATGTTTGCCAAGGACTCATTTTCAAACATCTGCTTTTGGCTGTTGAAGCTTGCGTCCATATAGTCTATGGAGTTGCGAGTCTGCTTCTTTATCGAATACACGCGCCCCTCCATTGAACTCTTGAGGAAGTGTATGCCAATTCCGACGCCGACGATAACGACCAAACCAACAAGCGGCACAAGCACCCAGCAGCATGCAAAGACTATACCNGTAATTACGCCGCCGACNGCCGCACCTGCAACCGCACCTGCTGCCGCGCCGCCAAAGCCTTCACCAAGGAAGAAACCGACTATCGCGCCGATGACAGCTGGAATACCAATACATACGCCCAAGACCGTGCCGAGATTGCTTTGCAACGACCTATACCAATCGCCCGACACGTCGTACGAATAGAACTCAAAGCAACCTATAGCCACACCGACAATGACGCCAAGTATAACCACTATAAGCGCGGCAACCGCGGCATTCTTTTTCTTTTCCGCGCCGCTCGCCTTTGACTTTGCGGACTTGCGCATCTTTTCCTTTTGAGATGTGAGCTGCTTGGTCTTTACTTCCGTTTCGCTCTGTCTTTGCTCGATATAGAGTTTTCTCTCCCACGTCATTGCGAGAGTTTCCAATATCTTCAGATGGTTCATATCGCAAGGAAGTATATTTTT
>JAAVHW010000023.1 GCA_014799525.1 Clostridiales bacterium
ATAAAAATTTTTCTTTCAAGCGGCAAAAAAAATGGGGAAATATTAAATCCATTCCTAAGCCAATCGTCGTCATACTCGAAGCCAATTCCGCCGTCAAACTCCGCAAGATATCCGACAGTAGATTGATTGTATTTGACTACTAATTTTTTTATATCCTTAATCATAAATAATATCCTTCAAGCTCTTCACCATAGGCATATGCTCATTGAAAATGGAATTGAAATCATCCAAGCAATCAAGCGCGTTCGCAATTTTCAAAAGCGAATTGAGCGAAATTTCGCCTATACTTTCAAATCGCCTGATAGACGCATAGCTTACACCTGATTTTACTCCCAAATCCTTTTGAGATAGGTGCATAGTTTTACGCATCATAATTTCTCTATCAACCAGTTGCTCCGTCACGGACTGTATGGTCTCAACTTTCACAAAATGTGCAATATCAAATTTGTTTTCCATATTGCTTATATTTTAGCACCTGTTGGTCTATTTGTCAATGAATTGATAAAATATTAGCAATTACTTAAGATGCTAACATAAACATATTAGCATCTCTAAATTACATAAAATACTCGCACAATAATTTTTCTATAATCTGAAAATACGATTGCCGTCCACATTAGACGCGCTATTTAATATTGCATTCTTCGCCTGTCTTGGGGTGAGGTTGCGATACTTCTGACAAAGCAGACAGCAGGCACCTGCTACGTACGGCGCAGAAGCGGATGTTCCAGACATGGTAGAATACGTGCCGCCAGCGCGTAAACCTTTTACGTCAACTCCATCGGCGAATACGTCGGGACGCTCTACACCCTGATATACTCCGCGCGACGTGAAGCGAGCGACTTTATCATCACCGTCAACTGCACCAACAGCAATCACCTCGCTGCTTATTGCAGGAGATTTCAAGGAGTTCTCGCCGCTGTTTCCCGATGCCGCAACCACGATAAGACCGCTTCTTGCAAGCATCTCCGCACCAAGCTTTAAGGGGTCTGCGTAGCTTTGCGGTTCTGCGCCGAAGCTCATGCACACGACGCGTATGCCATACTGTCTGAAATTGTCAAACAGCCATTGCATGCCGTCGAGGATTTTGAACGTGCCGCTCTCACCGCTCTCGCCTATAACCTTGATTCCAACTACGCTTGCCTTAGGTGCAACGCCAATTATTCTTCCACCTGAAAGCGTACCGTTGCCGCAGGCGACTCCAGCTACAAAAGTGCCGTGACCGTTGTCGTCGTACGGCTGAGCCTCGCCGCCAATCATATCAGCAAAGTGAACTATGCGCTCTTTGGGGATGGACAGGTCGCTATGCAGAGATACGCCCGTATCCATTACGCACATCGTCACGCCCTTTCCGTCAAGGTCGTGGGAATACTCCAATGTCAGACTATCGTCAAGATACCTGCCTCTGCGAGCCGATATATTTGCGTTCGCCATATCGCCGCTTGCCGAGCTTATGGCTGACCTGCTTTCATCTCCGTTCGAGTCGGCAGATAAACTTTTATCTTCATGCTCATCGCCAAGCGCGAACACCTTGCCCTGCGCAGAAACATACTCCACCTCTTGCATACGCTCAAGCCGTATCGCATCACGCAGCGAGCATTCAATCCCAACCGAACGAATGAACGGATACTCCGCTGTGACGTGAAAATTGCGCTCAAGCAACCCAAGGTGAAGTGGATTGCGCACTCTCACTAGCGCAGTTGTATTCTCCTCTTTGCTTAGGATATTTACAAGTCCGCCGTCAAACTTGCTCCTCTCGGAAATGATATCGACAAATCTCTTATCAAATTTATCCATATCACTTGACCAACATATCTACGAGCTGGCGCATACGGCTGCGTTGCATATCGTTTAAAAATGGCGAAGCGGTGTTATATAAATTCTCTATAGCCGCGGGGTCAAACGAGCCGTCTCTTTTCATGCGCTCGGCAAGACTCGCAAGCTCGCCAAGGAGCTGTTCCTCACTCTTTGAGCTGTACTCCTCAAACTTCTGTCTGACGTCCTGTTCGGTTGCTTGCGTACGCTGTGCGCTTCCATTTTGATTGTTGTTTGCTCCGTTGCCATACGCGCCGCCCATACCTTGATTGTTATAATTGCCGTTTTGAGCGCCATAATTGTTGCGTTCCCAAAAATTCATACTCTCCTCCGTCACATTCAATATATGTCGGCATATTATAGGTGTGACAGGTGAGCTATGAATTTTGACGTAAACACAATTTCAACTCTCATGCAGATGTTCAGCGCAATGAAACCGCCCGCAAGCGAAAGTCCCAAAATGCAAGACGACGCGAGTGTGGGAAAAGGCGGCGAGAACGTATCTGTTTTTGCTATGCAAAACGGCTTGGGTGAAAGGGTTGATATAGGCGGAAGCAAAAAGTCGGAAAGCAAAAAAAGCTCGCCGCAGGGCGCTGCTATGGGAAATCCTATGGCGGCTATGCTTGAAATGATGACAGGCTCCAAGGCTCAAGGCGGCAGCGGCGATATGCTATCCACGCTTATGCCCATGCTTATGAACGTGATGGGCGGACGGCAGACGGGAGCGCAGGCGAACAAAACTGCGCAAAGCTCAAGCAATAATTTTGGTGGCGACCAGTCTGTTGGCAATCAAAATCAGTCGGCAAACAATCAAAACCAAGGGGACAATTCAAATAGCTGCCAAAGCTCAGGCGATGAAATAGAAAAAAGCAATAGTAAAAACAACTGCAAACCGAAAACGCAACCGACTCATGACAAATACGAGCCGATTGCGTTTGCAGGATATACTCTGATTAGTGCGCTCAACAAGCTGTATATCGCCAAGCGCATATAGATTTATTTGACGATTACATCAAAATGTCGTTTTCGTAAATCGGGAACTGCTTGCAAAGATTGATTGCTCTTTCCTTTACGCTTTCAATCATGCTCTCCTTGCCAAAGATAATATCCGCGATGCAGTCGCCTATTATCTCCATTTGCTCTTCCTTCATTCCGCGAGTTGTGACAGCAGGTGTACCGATACGTACGCCGCTTGTGATTGACGCCTTCTCGGGGTCGTTGGGGATTGCGTTCTTATTGAGCGTGATATGTGCCGCGTCAAGCAAAACCTCAAGCTCCTTACCGGTAATACCCGTGCCGACAAGGTTGACAAGCATAAGGTGGTTGTCCGTGCCGCCCGTAAGAATGTTTACGCCGCGCTCGATGAGCTTCTTTGAAAGTGCCTTTGCGTTGAGCACAACCTGATGCTGATACGCTTTAAACTCGGGAGTGAGTGCCTCCTTGAATGCAACTGCCTTAGCTGCAACGATGTGCATAAGCGGACCGCCTTGGGTGCCTGGGAAGGTTGTCTTGTCAATCTTCTTTGCAATCTCCTCATCGTTTGTGAGGATAAGACCGCCGCGAGGTCCTCTCAAGGTCTTGTGAGTTGTGGAAGTCACGATATGCGCATAAGGCATTGGGCTTTGATGCTCGCCCGCTGCGACAAGACCTGCAATGTGCGCCATGTCTACCATGAGATATGCGCCAACCTCATCCGCAATCTCGCGGAATTTTGCAAAGTCGATAGCACGAGGATACGCGCTTGCGCCTGCAATGATGAGCTTTGGCTGGCACTCCTTTGCTATGCGAAGCACCTCGTCATAATCTATGTAGCCCTCTTCGTTCACGCCGTATGAAACAGAATTGAACACCTTGCCGCTCATGCTTACCTTAGCACCGTGAGTGAGGTGTCCGCCCGCAGAAAGCGACATACCGAGAATGGTATCGCCTGCCTGCAACAAGCTGTAATATGCAGTGAAGTTTGCATTCGAGCCGCTGTGCGCCTGTACGTTTGCATAGCTTGCTCCAAACAGCTTCTTAGCTCTCTCGATAGCGAGCTCTTCGGATTTGTCTACAAACTGGCAACCGCCGTAGTAACGCCTGCCTGGATAACCCTCGGCATACTTATTTGTGTAATAGCTACCTGCTACTGCCATGACCGCAGGCGAAACGATATTCTCGCTTGCGATAAGCTCAAGGTTGAACTGCTGACGTGTGAGCTCTTGCACCATTGAGGCATACAATTCCTCATCGGCGGCTTTGATGACTTTCAAATCTACCATAACACTTTCTCCATTGGTATTTTTTTATATTCAAGCATCCATTACAGATACTTTTCAATATACTCTTCTATCTGGCTTTTCAAGCGGAAGCCAATAAGCTTTTCCTTGACCTCGCCGTCCTTGAAAATGAACAGCGCAGGTATCGAATATATGCCGAAGGCTTCGGCGACCTTTGCATTCTCGTCTACGTCGAGCTTGCCGACCTTGACTCGTCCTGCGTATTCATGCGCAATCTGCTCAACGATAGGCGCAATCATCTTGCAAGGGCCACACCACGTTGCAAAGAAGTCCACGAGTACAACGCCGTCTGACACGAATTCATTAAAATTGCTATCATTCAAAATGCTTTCCATATTAAGCTCCTATCGAACTCATATCCGACATTATCTCAATCATCATAGGCTTAAAGCCACGTCTTTTGCGTATCACTCCCAAGTCTATTCCAAGTGCCACACCAAGTCCAACAAGAAAGCCGACTACTCCAAGTATAACGGTTGTGCCAAGGCTCATAAACGTGCCAATCAGCACCCCTATGCCAGTGAGCAGCAGCACGAGGCTGTACATTGCTGCGGACAGCACCCGTACCGACTTTTTGTATACCTCAACCTTTACGTAATCGCCAACCGAAACGTCAAGCGTATTTGGCATACTGAGCTCGCACTTCATTCCGTCGCGCGACACGTCGCATATATGACAGCGGTCGCACTCACCGCGGTGTGCAAAGCAAACGGTGGCGTTGCCGCATTTCACCCTCGACGCCACGCCCCACTCAACCGTTTTTTACAACGGCTGCAACTTCGTCAAGCGCACATTCATGCTCGCATCCATTCGCCATATCCTTTACGCGAACAGTACCGCCCTTTATCTCGTCGTCGCCAATCACAAGTACGAAGCGCGCGCCCGACCTGTCGGCATACTTCATCTGCGCTTTTACGCCTCTATCCATAATGTCGGTTTCAACGCTTACGCCCTCGGCTCTTAGCTTCATAGCAAGCGTGCGGGCAAAGCCCTGTGCTTCACTTCCTATCGGCGCGATATACAAATCCGTATTTTCCTTCGGCGCATTCAGCTTGCCCGTATTTTCAAGCACGAGCAGCAGTCTTTCAAGCCCAAGACCGAAGCCTACCGCTGGAGTGGGCTTTCCACCAACTTCTTCAACAAGATGATTGTATCTGCCACCGCCGCACACAGTGCCTTGCGCACCAATGTCTGTTGACACAAATTCGAACACCGTACGCGTATAGTAGTCAAGCCCTCTGACAATCCCTGCGTTGACCTTAAACGCAATGCCAAGCTCACCGAGCAGCTTCTGCACACTCTCAAAGTGCGCCTTGCAATCATCACAAAGGAAGTCGAGAATCTTGGGCGCGTTTACAGTGATAGTCTTGCACTTTTCGTCCTTACAGTCAAGTATACGAAGCGGATTCTTTTCAAATCTTGATTGACACTGACCGCACATATTGTGAAGATTCGCACCAATGTACTCCTTGAGCGCGGCGTTATACGCAGCGCGGCACTTTGGACAGCCTATGCTGTTTATGTTGAGCTCAAGGCTTTCAAGCCCCACTTCCTTAAGGAATGTGGAAGCAAGCGCAATCACCTCTGCGTCCGCGGACGGACTGTCACTGCCGTAGCACTCCACGCCAAACTGGTGATGCTCGCGAAGTCTGCCGTTTTGCGGCTTCTCATATCTGAACACCGAAGCGAGATAATACGCCTTCATGGGCATCACGCCTTGAGAGAGCGCATTCTCAACAAAACAACGAGCAACGCCAGCCGTACCCTCGGGGCGCAAGGTCATGCTTCTGCCGCCCTTATCCTCGAAGGTGTACATTTCCTTTGTAACGATATCCGTCGTTTCGCCGACTCCGCGTAAAAACAGCTCCGTATGCTCGAATGTAGGCGTGCGCAGTTCCTTAAAACCGAACTTTGCCGCAGTCCTTCTTGCTACGCTTTCAACGTAGTGCCATTTATATACGTCGGACGGCAATACGTCCTTTGTACCCTTTGGAATGCTTATCATAAAGCCCTCCGCGATTTATTTGATTGCTGCAANTCGAATCATGTCGCCAAGCAGCACGTTATATTGAGCAAAAGCTCAAATTTCAAGCATCTAATCGACCNAATTNTAAATTGGCTTAGATTATATACTTCCTCAAATTTCTCTCTTTGAGTATATTTGCAAGGTGAAGNTCAACGTANGCTCTGTCNATATTTATNTCCTTAGTCACGTTGTCGTCCGCCTCATACAGCACGTCCTTAAGCAAAGCCTCAAGCACTGCATGCAAACGGCGCGCACCGAGATTTTCGCTGTTTTCGTTCTCCTCAAAGGATACTCTTGCAATCTCGTCGATAGCGTCGTCTGTAAACTTGAGCTGTACGCCGTCAACCGCAAGCAGCTCCTTGTACTGCTTGAGCACTGCGTTGTCNGGCTCGGTGAGAATCTTCACAAAATCATCCTTNGTGAGATTGTCAAGCTCTACTCTTATCGGGAATCTGCCCTGCAATTCGGGAATCANGTCCTCCATACGCGAGATATGGAANGCNCCTGCCGCGATAAACAGAATGAAGTCCGTACGTATNGTGCCATGCTTTGTCTGCACGGTGCTGCCCTCNACAATNGGGAGAATGTCTCTTTGTACGCCCTCGCGCGACACGTCATGACCGTGCTGTACGCTTGCGCTGTCGTTTGCAATCTTGTCTATCTCATCAAGGAATACGACGCCGTCCTGCTCTGCGCGCTGCAATGCCTCTTGAATTATCGCATCCTCGTCCACCATTTTTTCAGACTCGGCGGCAATAATCATNTTTCTTGCCTGCTTGACAGGGACTTGACGCGTCTTTGCCGCGCCGCCTGCCATNCTCTTGCGCATATCTGCGAATATGCTTCCGAGATTTATCGAGTTGTCCGAACCNCCNACGGGAATTTGTATNGGCTTTGGCTGCGTCTGTATNTGCATAGGCACGTTGATNGTTTCAAGATGACCTGCGCGAAGCTCGCTGAGCAGCTCCTCTTTGAGTTCCGCATCNCTCTTCTCNGTTGNGCCTGCNGCTTCNTTACGCATTGGCAAAAGNCTNTTTACGATNTGNTTTTCTGCAATCTCCGTTGCGCGCGGCAAAACTTCCTTATACTTCTCATCGCGCACCATACGGATTGANGCTTCCACGAGGTCGCGGATTATNCTTTCTACGTCGCGNCCGACATAGCCGACTTCCGTAAACTTTGTAGCTTCCACCTTGACGAAGGGAGCTTTTACNACCTTTGCNAGACGGCGNGCAATCTCCGTTTTACCAACGCCCGTGGGTCCTTTCATGATGATGTTCTTCGGCGTTATCTCCTCGCGCATCTCCTCGGGGAGNTTGCTTCTGCGATAGCGGTTGCGAAGCGCGATTGCAACTGCAACCTTTGCCTCGTGCTGACCGATTATAAATCTATCAAGTTCTGCTACGATTTGCTTTGGTGTCATTACGTTACTGTCCATATTTCACCTCTCAAACAGTNTCGACCGTNATATGGTCGTTGGTATAGATGCAAATTTCACTTGCTATTTTNAGCGCAGCATGCGCAATGCTCTTTGCGTCCATATCGGTGTTAGCCGCGAGTGCGCGAGCNGCCGCAAGCGCGTAGTTGCCGCCGCTGCCGATNGCGCAAATGCCGTTCTCGGGTTCAATGACTTCGCCAGTACCCGATATGACAAACAGCGCGTTCGCATCCGCCGCTATAAGCAAAGCTTCAAGCCTTCTACCGCCCTTATCCGTGCGCCAAAGNTCTGCAAGCTCAACTGCCGCGCGCATAAGATTTCCGCTGTACTTTTGGAGCATAGCCTCAAATTTTTCAGAAAGNGCGAATGCGTCCGAAACAGAACCTGCAAAGCCTACGACAACCTTGTCNCCGTATATGCGCTTTACCTTTACGGCATTGCCTTTCATAATGACGCTTTCNCCCATAGTGACCTGTCCGTCACCGGCGATTGCCGTCGTACCTCCACGCTTTACCGCGCAAATAGTAGTTCCGCGAAATTCCACCATATTTATTCCTCCAAATATCTTTTATATTAGCAATCAAGCAACATNGGTATTGTTGCGATTGACCTGTCGTGATATGCCTGCTTTCTCGCCTTNTTGTCGCGAACGTCCGTNATNGGCGGAAGTATGCCGAGATTNGCNTTCATCGGCTTGAAGTCGGTAGGACAAGCCGAAATGTATCTGCATAGCGAGCCTATCACCGTAAACTCGCTTGGCATGTAGCTCTCAAGCCCTCTAAGCTCCGCGCCTATCGCCTGCCCTGCAATCATNCCGCTCATTATGCTCTCAACGTAGCCCTCTACGCCTGATAGCTGACCTGCTATATAAAGCGGTGTAGCCGACGCCTTCACTCTGAAAAACTCCGTCAGCACGTTCGGCGCATTGATATACGTATTGCGGTGCATAACGCCGTATCTCAAAAACTCCGCGTTCCTAAGTGCAGGTATCATGCTGAACACTCTCTTCTGCTCGCCATACGTAAGATTCGTCTGAAAGCCTACGAGGTTGAAGCAATCTCCAGCCACGTTCTCGCGCCTGAGCTGCACGACCGCGTACGCCTTTTCGCCCGTCTTTGGATTGCGAAGTCCTACAGGCTTCAACGGTCCAAAGCGGATTGTATCGCTTCCGCGCTTTGCCATTTCTTCAATCGGCATACAGCCGTCAAACAGCTCGCTCTTCTCGAAGTCGTGAAGCACGACCGTCTGAGCCTCTACAAGCGCACGGTAGAACGCCTCGTACTCATCCCTTTGCATTGGCAGATTGAGATAGTCCTCTCCGCCCTTGCCGTATCTGCCGCCGAAATACGCCTTGTCGTAGTCAATGCTGTCTGAGGCAACAATCGGCGCGATTGCGTCATAAAAGAACAGTCTTTTCTTTCCGCTTATCTCGCCAACAATCTTTGCCATAGCATCCGACGTAAGCGGACCTGTTGCTATGACGGTTGGAGTGTCGTCAAGCTCCGTCACCTCTTCGCGCACAAGCTCGAAGCCGTCATATGCCTGCAAAGCGTTTTCAACAAGCTCTGAAAACTTGTTTCTATCCACAGCAAGCGCACTTCCCGACGGAACCTTACTTTTACTTGCAAGCGACAAAAGCTCGCAGCCAAGCAGATTAAGCTCCTCTTTAAGCAAGCCCGAAGCCGTGGTCGGCTCTTCCGATTTCAAGGAGTTTGAGCATACAAGCTCGGCAAGTTTGTCCGTACTGTGCGCTCCCGTATTTTTCTTGGGACGCATCTCGTACATCTTGACATGAAAGCCCGCTTTAAGCAGCTGCAGCGCACATTCACACCCTGCAAGACCACCGCCTATGACCTTGACAAGCTCACTCATTGCCCT
>JAAVHW010000024.1 GCA_014799525.1 Clostridiales bacterium
GGTCCACGCAAAACGTCCTTCTCGGGGTCCCCACAAACGCCTCTGTTTGTGGGGTAAATTTGTGGGGCAGTTAAGGCGTGACATTCGGCGCAAAGTATTCCATCGCATCCTTATATCCCTCAAAGCCCTTGCCGCATATCGTCTTTTCAGCATACATCGAGATATATGACAAATGACGGAATTCCTCTCTTGCCGCTATATCCGTGAGGTGAACCTCAACCGTTGGTATACTCACTGCCTTGAGCGCGTCAAGTATGGCAATCGATGTATGCGTATACGCACCTGCGTTTATCACAATTCCGTCATACGTGCCGTACGCTTTTTGTATGGCGGTGACAATATCGCCCTCGTGATTGGACTGCCACGTTGTCACTTTGAGCCCCAACTCCTTAGCACACGACTTGATATACTTCACCAAGTCCGCATACGACTTCTTACCGTACTTGTCTGGCTCGCGTATGCCGAGCATATTGAGGTTTACGCCGTTTATAACCAATATCTTTTTCATTGCATTCACCTATTTTCGTTGTATATATTTACCTATCAGATTCGCCAAGAATTGCTTTATTTTGCAGAACGTAATGACTTTTAGCGATTTACTATTCAATCTCGTTCAATATTTTCTCGACTGCGTTATCTATATCGGAGTTATTGAAAACCGTTATATCCGCAACCGCTTCATATATCGGCTTGCGCTGTTCATAAAGCCTTTTTGCCTTATCTATATCACTTGACAGCGGTCTGCCCTTTGTCGCAAGCTCCTCGGGGTTTCTATATATCAAAACGCAAACGCCGTTCGCTTTCATGAAGAATGCATTTCGCTCGTCAAGCACCGCGCCGCCGCCTGTAGCAATCACAAGCCCAAGCCGAGTGCAGGCACTCTCAACCGCATTTCGCTCCGCCGCCCTGAAATACTCTTCGCCATGTTCTGCAAATATATCGGGTATGCTCATGCCCTCGCTTTTTTCAATCTCGCAATCGGTGTCAACAAACTCCCTGCCCATAGCCTTTGCAAGCCGCTTGCCTATCACGCTCTTTCCGCTTCCTGCCATACCTACAAGCACTACGTTTCTGCGAGCGTTCTCTACCCTTGCCGCGACATTCAACGTCATACTCTCGTCGCACTCGGCAAGTCCATTTGCACGCTGATACAGATTGTGCGCAAGCCTTGCCTGCTCTACAAGCATAAGCAAGCCGTTTGCCGCCTTTACGCCGAGCTTTCTTGCGGTTTTTACGAGCAGCGTTTCAAACGGATTGTATACGCAATCAAATACGCCCTCAAGCTTCTCAAACCTGCAAAGGTCAATCGGCACCTCGTACGCATGCGGCATCATTCCAACAGGCGTAGTGTTTATGACAACCTGCACGTCTGTCAAATTGTAGCAGTTGTCATAATTGATTATGCCACTCCTCGACACCATGTTTACGCTTGCCGCGCCGCTTATTCCGCATACGTACTTTGCAGTCTGACACGTGCCGCCGCTTCCAAGGATAAGCACGTTTTTTTCGCTTAGGTCTATCCCTGCCGCGCTCAGCGCATAGCGCATACCTTCAACGTCCGTATTGTAGCCGACAAGCCTACCGCCCTCAGTCACCACCGTATTGACTGCACCTATCGCCGCCGCTTCCTCTGAAACCTCGTCAAGCATAGGCATTATGTCACGCTTATAGGGTATCGTCACGTTATATCCTGCATATTCTCTGCTCTCAACAAATGCATGAAGCTCCTGCGTATCCGCAAATTCGCAAACGTCATACACCTCTCGCCCAAACGCCATATGTATCTCGGGCGACAGCGTATGCGGCAAACTCTTGCCAATCACGCAGTATTTAGATTTGCCGTCCCTCGCCCTACTCATCATAATTCCTCATACGCTCCAAGGAACTCGAAATCTTCCGCCTTGTTTGCAATCTCGGCAATCAGATTCTGCACCGCACTGTCGCGCACGTCCGCCTCGAAATCGAAGTAGAACTTAAACTCAAACGGACTGTCCGCAATCGGGCGAGACTCTATCTTCGTAAGATTCAACCCCAATGCGGAGAACTTATTGAGCAGCCTGTTCAAACTTCCAGCCTCGTGGGCGAGATTTGCGGCTATACTTATTCTATTTGCACCTTCATACACTTTAAGCTGCTTATTTATGGCAATAAACCTCGTGTAGTTGCTGTTGCTGTCATTTATATCCGACTGCAAAACTTTGAGTCCGTACAAACTCGCACAATCCCTTGACGCTATGCATGCGACATCGTAGCGCTCTCTATCAGCAATCATCTGCGCCGCCACACCCGTGTTATCGCACTTTGTAATTTTGACTCCACCAAGCTGTTTTAAAAATTCGCTGCACTGCGCCAGCGCTTGCTCGTGCGAAACCACTTCCTTTATATCCTTCAGCTCAACGCCGTTTTTTGTAAGCAGGCAATGCTTCACCCTAAGCTTAAAGCTTCGCGCAATATAGAACTTGTGCTTCTTCATCAAGTCGTACACGCCAATCACACTTCCGACCGTGCTGTTTTCAATTGGCAATACGCCAAACTCGCACATACCGTGCTCGACCGCGGAGAACACTCCCTCCCACGTACGGAAGCAGGATATGGACGGAATCTCAAACATCTTATCCGCGGCGATGTAGCTATACGCACCCTCAATGCCTTGACAGCCCACACTCGCCTGTACAGGGAATGGCTTTACGCCGCTTTCAATCGAAGCGCGAATGTCATCCTTTATCTGCGAATTTATATTCAACACACTGTACTGATACGCCTTGCTCGTCTCAAACATAGTGCCAAACACCTGCTTGCCATACAGCTTGACCTCATCAGGCATCGCGGAAGCAACGCGGCTCAATATCTGTCTTTCCCGTTCCAAATTCTCAACGGGCGCACCGCTCTGCGCCTTAGCCTTTGCCACGTCAAGCGCAAGCTCCATACGGTTTGCGTACAGCTTCGCTATCTCATCGTCAATGACGTCTATACGGTTTCTCACTTCCTGCAAGTCCATTATTCACCTCAACACGCATTTTATATATGCAAACAAACGCATAAAACCACACTTATGTCAATTGCACACAACTGTCAGTCTTTGCAATACAACTCTATTCCCTCTCTAAGCTTCAAAAGCTCGTCAAGCAGCGCAAGTGCAACCGCACTTTCCACGCACGGCACAGCCCTCACCGCTATGCATGCGTCGTGCCTGCCTTTTATATTCAGCTCGCACTCTTTCATACTCGTCAAATCAACAGACTTCTGCGTCTTGAATATGGACGGAGTCGGGCGCACCGCAACCCTCAAAGTCAGTGGCATTCCGTTGCATATTCCACCGTTTATGCCGCCGCTATGATTTGTGGCAGTTGCCACTTCACCATTTCTCACTGCGAAGCTGTCGTTTGCCTCGCTTCCTTTCATATTGGCAAGGTCAAAGCCGCCGCCAAATTCCACGCCTTTGACTGCAGGTATCGCGTACAGCGAATAAGCAATTTTGCCCTCAAGCCCCTCAAACAGCGCGTCGCCAAGCATACCTGCTTCAAGTCCGCTTACAACGCACTCGATAGTGCCGCCTACGCTGTCGCCCTCGCTTGCCGCATTGCGTATGGCACTTTCCATTTCTCCGCGCATACTCTCGTCAAGCAATGGAAAATCGCTTGCCTTAATTCTTTGCTCATCATCTTGACTGACTCCGTTTAGCGCAACCGAATCACTCGTCTTATAGCTCGCGCCATGTACGCCGCCTATGCTTGAAATGTATGCGCACACGCGAATGTCCGCACCAAGCAACAGCTCCTCGGCAATTCCGCCCGCTATACAAAGAGGCGCGGTCAATCTGCCAGAAAAGCGACCGCCGCCGCTTGCAATCTTTCCGTCCTTAACGTATGCCACAAAGTCCGCATGCGACGGACGCGGCACACAGGGAGCGGAATCTCTCTCATTAGAATTTGGCAAGCCTCTCAAGTTTTTATTGTCATCTGATTGTGACAGCGGCAAGGAACTTGCGCTATCGTCTGATTGTGCTANGTTTGCCGTACCNNCATAATCGTTNGGGCGNACGTTNNTGTTCTTTATGCGCACNTCAATATCGCCGTCCACAACGTAGCCGCTATCCGTCTTTTTAAGACCGCCGCACACTATAGGCTCGTCATCTTCNTTTCTCGGNGTAGCCCATACGCCTCCGCGGCTCTTTCTTCTTTCAAGGAGATTGTTCACATTNGCAAGCGTAAGCGCGCACCCGTTNGGAATGCCGCCAAGCCTTACGCCAATCTCCTCNGCGTGAGATTCGCCGAATATTTCAATCTGCAATTTTTCAAAGTTACCTTTCATTTGCTCTCCAATTCTTTTATATCTGCGCCAAGCTTAATCGCGTGTTCTACAAACGTCGGATATGATTTTGCTATGCACTCGACTCCGTCAACTTGACTTATACCGTCGGTATTCAGTGCCATTACAATCGCNCTCATNGCCATNCGGTGGTCNGAAAANCCNTGCGTATNACANGGCTTATGTTNGCCNTTTTTNACNGACGNCGANCTTTCNCCGACACCGAATATAGTCANCACGTCGTTTGCGTACTCCGTCCTTATCCCAAAATCGGATAGAAGNGTGCGCACNGCGCTCAANCTGTCACTTTCCTTGTCTCGCAATCTGTCNACGCTTGAAATATGCGATTCTCCATTTGCAAACGACAGCACCGCCNCCATAATAGGCACGATATCGGGACAATGCTTTGCGNCAAAATCTATTGCGTGCANCTCGCTCTTTTTTGCGACGACCTNGCCNCANGCAATCTCATNGCNAACAATTATGTCAGCCCCTNCNCTTNTAAGCAGGTCTACNACAATCTTGTCNCCCTGCAAGGAATCGCCNTTTAATCCTTGAACACGCACCTCTCCCGACAACACNCCGAGCGCAAGCATAAACGCCGCGGACGACCAATCACCTTCAACCGCCAAGCTTTGCGGCTTTNCGTATTTCTGATTNCCCTTGACATAATACCCACNATNTGTCTTTCGCACCTCGATTCCAAAATCGGCAAGTACGCCAAGNGTGATATCCACGTAATTTGAGGACACAAGNTCACCGCGCAAAACAATTTCGCTATCACCGTCAAGNAGNGGAAGNGCNAANAGNAAGCCAGTAATATATTGCGAGCTTATNCCNCCNTCAATCTCATATTTTCCTGCGCGAAGCTTCCCACCGGTTTTGAGCGGCAANTGNGCGCTTTNCATTCTCTCTATAACCGCNCCGTTCATTGTGAGCGTATTCACCAATTCGCCGAGCGGTCTATCCTTCAGCCTGCCCTCGCCCGTAATGATACATTCAAGCCCNAGCGCACAAACNATAGGNAGCAAAAACCTAAGCGTAGAACCGCTTTCACCTGCATTAAGGATGGGNGGCTCGCCACCCTCANCAACGTTGATTGCGCTATATACGGCTCCAAACATACCNCATACACCCGTGCGCATATCGCACACATGGCACTCTTCAACGCGCATGGCCTGCCCAATTGTGTCAAGGCACTGCGCNGTTGCNNGCATATCCTTTCCGCCGTCTTTTACGTCAAGNCTATCGCCTGCAAGCATAGCGGCAATCATAAGCCTATGCGCCACCGACTTTGACGNAGGTACGCACACGCTACCGAATATTTTAGACTTGCTTACAACCACGTTCATATCTTTAAACCACACTTATANCAAAACNNACACTTTANGCNNTGCTTATATACTCTTCAAATTGCNCTATCGTCATNTTGCGCACTTCGCACTTGCCAAGCCCGCGTATGACAACGGCGGATATATCACCNTTGCCCTCCGCCTTTTTATCCATAGCAAACGCCTTTGACATATTGCCACNTTCNGACATATCGCNATTCNTNNGCGGCAGTTCTATTCCGTACTTTGCGAGCAGNCTCAAAATTATGTCACGCNCTTTGCCGTCAAGCTCGCCGCAAGCATACGCCGCATTTGCCATGATAGCAACGCCGCNCGCAACNGCNACGCCATGCGGAATTTNAAAATTGCTTTGTTTTTCAATCGCATGACCTACGGTGTGCCCAAGGTTGAGCANCTTGCGAAGTCCGCTCTCCTTTTCATCCTCAACAACCACGCTCGCTTTGTATTCTACNCAAAGCTTTACAAATTCTTCNAGGNTATTCTTTATGCCGTCCTCAAGTATTTCGAGTATTCTTCCACCANCAAGGCAAGCGTANTTTATTCCCTCGCCTATGCCNGTTTTCCACTCTCTTTCGGGCAGNGNTTNAAGNGTNGATATATCCGCGATAACCGCCTTTGGCTGCCAGAATGCGCCAAGCAGATTTTTGCCAAACGNCAAGTCTACACCCGTCTTGCCGCCNACNGAGCTATCTATCATAGCNAGCAAAGTTGTAGGCACTTGTATGACNTCTATNCCGCGCATATACGTTGCCGCGGCAAAGCCTGCTATGTCTCCAACCACNCCGCCGCCGAGCGCGATAACCGCGTCCGTACGCTTAAAGCCGTNGNTTCCAAGGCAGTTTATTATGTCAAGATAGGTCNCNGGTGTTTTTTGNCTTTCNCCNGCCATAAATACGAAGTCAAAANCTTCAAATCCTGCCGANNGCAAAGANNTNTTTGCGCTGTCAAGATACAGNNNGCTTACGTTGCTATCCGTAACGACAAGCACCTTTNTAGCCTTANTGACAGCGCGAACCTGCTCNCCCAAAGTGCNAAGCAAGCCTTTTCCTATCAATACGTTATATGGATTATCAAGTTTGACTTCTACGTTGCTCATGTTTTGTCCTATTTGCAATTTGTAATGTTTATACGTTNTTTTTGTATTGATAAAATATCTGTNATTGNTTTTCGGCGTTATCGGAGCTTTCCTTGCAGGCNGTGCCGTATTGCAATATTACCTTCATTCTATCNCCGTCAAGGTCTGCAAGNGCGGTGCGGAATTGCGTGAGTCTTGCAATTATATCGTCAAGACATAANCCNAGGTTGTCGGCATTTTGCAAAAACAGCTCCGTCCACATNTCGGGATTNAGCCTTGCNACGCGNGTAAGGTCNGCNTAGCTTCCAGCCGAAAATCCCGTATGCGTTTGTGACAGCGGATTTTGCACGTAACAGNTTGACACAACGTGNGCAAGCTGAGAGGTGAACGCTATCATCTCGTCATGNAATTCCGCAGTGCAAACCTTTATATCCCTTGCGCCAATTTGCAGGAATAATTCCTTTACTATCTCGCACTTACTCTCATCCTTNCTCACNGGCGTNAGTATNACGAACGCGCCTTTGAATAGGTCTGCAAGNGANTTGTCTATTCCGCTATACTCCCTGCCTGCCATNGGNTGAGTGCCAATGAAGCATAGCCCACTNTACACGCTTTCAAGCCTGCGCATTTCCTCTACCATATCGCGCTTGTTTCCGCAGGTNTCTGCAACAATCGCNCCGTCTTTGAGAAGAGGACAAAGCCTGTTCATCTCCGCTATCGCGGCNTTTGGNGTGAGCGCAAAGATGACCATNTCNAGCGCNCTCATATCCTCGTCTTTTAGCGCACGGGTATGCGCCAAAACCTCNCTCGCCTTTTCAAGNGNNGNTTTNTTNACNTCNNAGCCGTACACCTCATGATTTGTATATTTGAGAATGGCCTTACCGAGCGANGCGCCTATAAGCCCCATTCCTATAATNCCAATNTTCATCAGCCNAGCTCCTTGCCGACTACGGGCAGCATACCCTCAACCGACTTCACCACGTCCTCGAACTGCTCGGGACGCAAGGACTGCGCACCGTCGCAAAGTGCATGCGGNGGGTCNTTGTGAACCTCTATGATAAGTCCGTCCGCNCCTGCGCCAACCGCCGCCAAACTCATAGGCTTGACAAAGCGCGATATACCAAGCGCATGCGANGGGTCNACTATGACAGGNAAATGTGTGCGCTCTTTAAGCACGGGGATTGCCGAGAGGTCGAGCGTATTGCGCGTGTACGTTTCGTACGTTCTTATGCCACGCTCGCACAGTATTACATTGGGGTTGCCCTCNGACATAATGTACTCCGCGCTCATGAGCCACTCCTCAATTGTAGCGGCGATTCCGCGCTTCAAGAGTATGGGCTTTTTGAGCTTGCCGAGNTTTTTCAAAAGGTCNAAGTTCTGCATATTGCGCGCGCCNACCTGCAGGACGTCNACGTCCTCNAANTCGTCNATATGCTCCTCGCTCATAATCTCGCTGACGATAGGCATACCCGTTTCCGCCTTNGCCTTTAANAGNAGCTTCAAGCCGTCAACGCCCATACCTTGAAATGAGTACGGAGATGTACGCGGCTTAAANGCGCCNCCGCGAAGGAGCGTNGCACCNGCCTTNTTTACNNCTTCCGCAATGCCGATGAGTTGCTTTTCGCTCTCCACCGAACANGGNCCNGCNATAATCTGAAAATTCACNCCGCCGAANTTGTGTCCGCCTACGTCCACCACGGTGTCCTGCGGATGNAATTTGCGGTTTGCATTCTTATACGGCTCNTGCACNCGCGTNACGCTCTCGACAATATCGAGTGTGCGCACAAGCTCTATATCCACCTTGGACGTNTCGCCGACAAGTCCGACTATCGTGGAGTTTGCACCTTCGCTAAGGTGAACCTTAAGCCCAAGATTTTCAACCCAATTTATCAGGTTTTGCATCTGCTTTTTTTCNGGATTCTTTTTGAGAACAACTATCATAAACTTCCCTTTGGGCGTACGCCCTCGNATATTTGTTTGCAAGCTGCGAGNCTTTTAGCCCACGACTTGCANCTTTTTATTTCTTTACTTATCTATTTATAATAATACANTAAGNTTATTATAGCAAGAAAAGCTTTGAACCGCCTACCAATCGCAGGCAATTTCCTATTTATAAAAAAATCGACACCGTTTGGGTGTCGAGCANTTTTCGCACACCTAAACGCAACTACGCTTTGTAGCCGTAAAANTAATAGNATGCGAAACCGTATATTCNTTGCATATTCATACATTCAGTGTATAACCACTATCCCCTTTTGTCAAGAGGTATTTCAAGCCGTCCGCATAAGAACGTTTAAAATTGCTCATAACAGTTGACGCACCTCAAGCCTAAGACTATAATTGTGGCGTAATTCTTTGGATAGGGTTTAACCCAACCGGTGGTAATGTCGCTTACGCGAACGAGTCCAACAGCCCCAACAGCCGATGCGGTGAGATTCCGCAACCGCCTGTCAAGTCAGACTGGGAAGGAATTTATATACGCAAAGTCGCAGGGCTTGGCGCATATTACNTTTCTTCTCCGCAATTAGTGGAGATTTTTTTATGGAAAAAGGAGAACTGTATCAACCTGCGCAAGACTGTGAGNAGANCTTGNAANNGCAAGCCTTACAGCATCAAGACGNAGACCNCGANGATGACGATGTCACTTTGCAGCCTGCCGCCAACGAAAAGCGATTGCGCTACAAAAAAATCGGGCGCATGACCACAAAAGCCGTTGCCTANACTGCNGTNATGACGGCGCTCGTATACGTTGGNACGATAATTGGCTATTCGAGTCAGGCGTTTTATTTCAACCTCGGCGACTCAGTCATATTGATTTGCGCCGCACTTTTCAACCCAGTATGCGCTATGCTTGCAGGNGGCTTGGGNTCTTTCTTTGGAGACTTAACCGTATATCCAGCGACTATGCTTTTCACACTTGTCATAAAGGCNGCGGAGGGACTNCTNGCAGGCTTGCTGTTTAAGCTTATAAACCGCTGGTTTGACAAAAGGTCTTTATCAGCAATAGACNAAAAACAACAAAAACGNGCGTACGTTTTGAAGATTGTATTTTCCTGCCTNGCGTCNCTACTGAGCGTAACCGTCATGATGCTNGGATATTTTATGTGCCANTCCTTGTTTTACGGCACAGTGACAAGCGCACTGGTNGCACTCCCGTTTGATTTCGCTCAAGGTGCAATTTCACTGGCAATCGCCAATCTTGCACTATACGTNCTAAAGCTGGACAATTTCAGAANNAAACTGCGCATATAATATATAGCAACAACTCAAAGAATTACAATTTTATAAGTATAACACGGTGTTCAAAATGTCAGAACACCGTGTTTATATTTTGCATTATGCATGATAAAGNTTGAATTTGACACTATTTNCTCAAATGCTATCAGTGTCCGTACACGTTGTTGCCCTTGCTGTCGATAGCNACAATCAACGGNAAGTTCTTTACCTCAAATCTATAGATTGCCTCCGTGCCAAGCTCGGGATATGCAATAAGCGTTGANTCCTTTATGCTATCGGCATAGGTCGCGCCCGCNCCGCCTATCGCCGCAAGATATACGCCGCCGTTGCGCACGATTGCGTCATACACNGNTTGTCCTCTGTCGCCCTTGCCNATGCTTACAGCAAGTCCGTTGTCGTACAGCGTTGGAGCGTACTTNTCCATTCTCATAGNCGTNGTCGGACCTGCCGATATAGGCTTGCCATCCTTGAAGCATGCGCCTACATAATATATGCCCTGTCCGTCAAGCTCAATCGGCAACTGNGCNCCGTTTTGTATTCCCTCAAACAANCGCTTATGCGCCGCATCTCGTGCGGTGAAAATTACTCCGTCAAGATAAACTCTATCTCCTGCCTTAAGNTCTGAAAGAACCGCCTTGTCAAACGGCGTAGACAATCTTTTATATTCACTCATACTCACCTCTTTGCCCCACAAAACAGGGACGTTTTGTGGGGACCCCGATTTACCTCACAAACAAGGGTGTTTGCTGGGGACCCCGTGGGGACTTCTATTAAAGCGTAATGCTTGATACTCTGACCGCGTTACACTGTATGTTCACCGCAACAGGCAACGCNGATATATGCGTTGGATATTTGCCGATATGCACCGCAAAAGCAGTGGTATCACCCGAAAAGCCCTGCGCACCTATGCCAAGCTCGTTTATACTCTGCAAAAGCTCCTTTTCAAGCGCGGCAAGCGTTTCATCCTCGCTGGGTGCGCCCACCTCGCGAAGTAGCTGCTCCTTTGCTGTGAGCATCGCCTTTTCTGCCGTGCCGCCTATGCCTACACCAACCACAATCGGTGGGCAAGGATTTGAGCCTGCCAGCTTAACAGCCTCTATCACGCAACGCTTTACGCCCTCCATACCCTCGGACGGGGTGAGCATATAGAGTCGCGACATATTCTCGCTGCCGAAGCCCTTTGGCATAAACGTCAGTTCAAGTCCGTCGCCTGCGACAAGCGAAATATGCACGACGGCAGGCGTGTTGTCCCTTGTATTGACGCGCGTGATAGGGTCAAGCACGCTTGCGCGATAGCCGTTCTCGCTATAGCCGCGACGCACGCCCTCGTTTATCGCATCCACGAGCAAGCCGCCCTCTATGTGTACTTCCTGCCCGAGCTTTACAAACACCACTGCCATACCCGTATCCTGACATACGGGAAGATGAGCCTCGCTTGCAACCTGCGCGTTTTTGATAAGCATTTCAAGCGCGAAGCGCGCGTTCATGTTGCTCTCGCGTCTGCACGCCTCCATCATCGCCGCCGTACAGGACGGAGTAAGGCTCGAACACGCCAAAGTCAAACCCTTTACTGCATCTACAATTTCAGAATAACCAATATTTTTCATAAGAAAATTATACCTCAATCCTCTCTCTTTTTCAACACATTTCGCGCACACTTCGCACACTTCGTGTGTTTATTGTTTACTGTCGTTTCTTATCAAACCGTTATTATNATATTANNNGTNATTCTTTTAAACACATTTTGCNTATTGGGTTGTCTATCCTCCCCATTTGTAGTAAACTTAAAGTCTAAAACACNTAAGCAATTTATGTCATCGCCAAACTTGCACGGCAAATGACATAATATGCACGACAATTGGAGAAATTATGGACTATCAGAAAGTATCTCTTGAAAAGCACTTTGAATGGAANGGCAAGCTTGAAATGACNTCGCGCGTTAAGGTTGACGGCAAGGAAGCACTCTCGCTTGCATACACACCAGGCGTTGCCGCNCCCTGCCTNGCGATAAAGGANGACCCNAAGCTTTCCTACTCNCTNACTCGCCGCTGGAATACGGTTGCTGTCATAACGGACGGCTCGGCAGTTCTCGGACTTGGCAATATAGGACCGCTTGCAGGTATGCCCGTCANGGAAGGCAAATGCGTACTNTTTAAGGAGTTTGCGGATATTGACGCAATTCCAATNTGCCTTGACACNCAAAACGTAGACGANATNGTNNCCACNGTCAAAGCAATNTCATTGAGCTTCGGNGGCATAAATCTTGANGATATNTCNGCNCCGAGNTGCTTNGAGGTNGAGCGCAGACTAAAAGAATTGTGCGACATTCCAGTATTTCATGACGACCAGCACGGCACGGCGATAGTNCTTGCCGCNGCNCTTAAAAACGCACTTAAGCTTGTCAAAAAAGATNTATCAACAGCTCGTTTGGTTATAAACGGCGCAGGCAGCGCGGGTATCGCTATAGCGGAGTTCTTGCTCACTATCGGCGCAAAGGACTTGATTGTCTGCGACAGACTCGGCATAATTGATGAAACGGANACCTTCAACCACGCNCAGAACGATTTGGCAAAACGCACTAACCCTCGCGGNGTAAAGGGTACTCTTGCAGACGCNGTAAAGGGCGCGGACGCGTTTATTGGCGTGAGCGTNAAAGACGTACTCTCTCAAGATATGGTGCGCAGNATGGCAAGCGAGCCTATCGTNTTTGCAATGGCAAACCCATCGCCCGAAATTATGCCNGACCTCGCACTTGAGGCAGGCGCAAGAGTTGTTGCTACAGGCCGTAGCGATATGCCAAACCAGATAAACAACGTGCTTGCCTTCCCAGGCATATTCAGAGGCGCACTTGACGTACGCGCAAGCGAGATAAACGAACAGATGAAGATAGCNGCNTCNAACGCCCTCGCATCGCTTGTGAGTGACGAGGAGCTTTGCGACACGTACATTCTCCCCAAGGCGTTTGACCCNCGCGTTGCAAAGGCAGTTGCCGCCGCAGTCGCAACCGCAGCCAAGGAAAGCGGTGTTGCAAATATTTGATAGCTCAACACTGCAATAAACATTCAAACCCTAAAAGTTGCAAAAGACCGATGTGCTTAAACATCGGTCTTTTACATTGAGCATTATGCCAATTTGTTGTTGANTATTTATAAAACTTGACTTATGTCAACTCCAAGCAAAGATGCAAGCTCGTATACNTNGTGAGCGATAACGGTTGCGCCGCACTCNTNCAAGAACTCTTCNGTCTTNTAGCCGTANCTTACNCTNATNCANGGNAGCNCNGCNGCCTTTGCNGCGTAAATNTCCGTATCGCCNTCGCCAACAAAAACCGCAGTTTCCTTGTCTGCACCCANCTTATCTATTGCGGCGAAAAGCATATCGGGCGCGGGCTTCAGCTTTATACCCGTTCCGTCGCCGACNGCCGTATCGATGAGTCCTTGGAAGCATTTTTCATTCAAACGCTCTACGGCAAGNTCCACCTTGTTGGACACCACNGCGGTTTTTATGCCATTTGNTTTAAGCGTTTTCAGCAGCGGAATTATGCCGTCATATGGGCGNGTGTTATCCTCNCCATGAGCAATATAATACTCTGTGAATTTCAGCTTGACAGCAGAAATCGCGCAGTCAAGCTCNAACCTATCGCCGCTATCGTATGCGCGCTGTCTAATNTCATTCGGGAGTGCGAGCTCNATGAGCTTGCTCATTCCTGCGCCTATATACGAGCGCACNTCGTCTATAGTATGCTCTTGATATCCGCAAGCCGAAAGCGAAAAGTTGAGCGCACACTGCAAGTCGCGCAAGGTGTCAAGAAGCGTTCCATCCATATCGAAAATTACAGTCTTATACTTTCCCATACCATAATTATATCCTTTTCAACATAATCGTCAACAGTGCGACATATTTTTTGTAGATGAAAAAGGCATTAAAAACCACCTTTCTCTATATAGGCACGGCAATTGGCGCGGGATTTTCCTCGGGGAAGGAGATTGCGCTGTTCTTTGGTGACGCGTCTCCGCTCAACGTAGCGATTTCATCCATATTTATGTCACTGCTGTGCGCGCTGTTTCTCATTGCTGGCAAGCATTCACTTATGCCAAAAAACAAGCTCATGGGGCTATGCATATTTCTCTCGGCGGGGATATCGGTTTGCTCCATGCTTGCAGGTAGCGAATTTGTGCTGCACTCCATGACGGGCGTACCCATGCTTGGGCTTATAATGGCGATAATCGGCGGCGTCGTTGTCGTTCTCGGAATTGAGAAGATAAAGTTTGTAAACTCGATTGTCGTGCCGCTTATCATACTTTGTATCGCACTCATATTCCTCAAGCTCGACCCACAGCCGCACGCGCAGGACTTCACCATTATAAAGCCCATTCTATACAGCGGACTTGACGTTCTGCTTGGCGGAGTGATAATCTCCGAGGAAGGCAAAAAGCTAAGCTATAAGGAGATTTTCCTATCCTGCACGTTTATCTGCGTATTCCTGTTTGCAATACTCTTTATGCTGCAAACGGTGGTTCTTGCAGACAAAATGCACACNTCAATGCCCGTTTTGGCAGTTTCAGANAANTTCAANCTCAAATGGGTTTGCGGAATACTTATCGCAGGCGCGATATTTACAACGCTTGTATCCTCGCTTAAAATCCTATCTGACAGCATTATGCGTACAATGCAAAAAACAAAAAAGCTCGCCTCNNTTGGCGAGCCGCGAAACAAATCGCTTGTCGTATTTTTCTGTCTGCTTATNGCGTTCCCNATAAGCTTTGTCGGCTTTGACGCTATCGTTGACACCATGTATCCGTTTATAAGCTGGTGCGGCGTTGCGCTTACCGTGTTTGTCGTCATAAAACTGACGGTGCGCGGCACACAAAAGCTGACGTCTGCTTATCTAAGAAAGAAAAGNGCAAAACGNNATANNNCTATCACTCCTCCGAGTCNCAATGGCAGTGACAANCATGGCTATGTTCATGACAATCGCAATCGTCATCGCAATCGCCGTGATTGTGATGACAGTCACAGTCATCGTCGCAATCGTCGTGATGATGGCAGTCACAGTCGTCATCGCAATCGCCGTGATGGTGATGACAGTCNCAGTCGTCGTCATCACACTCCTCNTCATCGTCGCGGTTCAGTATATCCTCAAACGGAGACTTGCGGTCGTCAACCTCGTCCAAGCCTTTGAGATAGCGATACAGTGGGTCGTCGGTGAAGTCCTGCTTNAAATCAAAATCNCCNCCNAGCTCCTCAACGGCGTTTCTAATCTCCATATACTCGTTGTAGTTTGGTTCGTACTCCTCGCAAAAGCCCTTGAGCACCGCTATGCCCTGCTCGTCGCCGTANCTGCCTATAAGATGCGCAAACAGTGCAACGTCCTCGCCCTTGTACAAGTAGCTCACAAGCCCCATGAAAATGGCTTTGTTGCCNTTGTAGCGCGCAAGCACCTCCATGAGCATTTTGCCAGTGTCTCCCTCTAAGCCGTACGAGCGATTGAGCATTTCATCAACAATCTCGTCGCAGTCCTCCAAAAGATACTCGTACGCTTCAAGCCTCTCGTTGTACGCCTTGTCCTCGTCAAGCATAAGCGACAGCATATCAAGCATTTCCTGCCTTGTCTTATCCTCATTCATTCTCGCCATTCTCCTCGTCATTTATGACATCCGCTATATCCTCGGGCTCGTCGTCCTCAACGCCTAAATCTGCGCTATCAGACTCCTCAAACAAAATCCTCTTATACTTTTCAACAAGCCTCTTGCTTACGCCGTAGCGCTCAAGAACCTCCTCGCCCCACTCCGCCAAATCATCGCTGACATAATATACTTCGCCAAAAAGCAGTGCCGCGAATGCGCGCTCGTTTCTAATCCTGCGGAATCTTTCCCTGTGCCTTTTCCTTTGCCCCTCGTCATTACCGCCGCAAACTATGAGCATTGTAAACAAGGTTGTAAACAACTCGTTTAGCGCCTCGTTAGGATTTTCGTCCAAAAACAGAATGTCAGTCACTGCCATTTGCAAGCCAAGCAGCATAGTCTTTGGCAATGCGCGATAATAGTTTATCGGGATGTCAATTTGGACATGCTTAAATTTGTTGCGAGTCACTACGTCAAACTCAAGGCTGCGCCGCTGTGCGCTGCAGGTAGCTTCAAACAGCGCGATAAACAAAACGGATAAGCCTTTGTACGTGACGTTGTCCGAGCAAAGAAAGGTCTTGAACGGCTCGCCATCAAGAAGCATTGCCGTCGCTATAAAATCGCTTATCAAGTCAAATTTGCCGCTGTGCATTACAAACTGGAAGTAGTAATTGAAGTTGTCGAANTCGGCTGTGTGCGACTTATAAAACTCGCAAAGCTCTTCCTTTGGCATAAGCATGAGTTCGGCAACAGCGCGATAAACCTCTTCTCTCTGCGAGCTTGGGATATCCTCGCCGTATTTCACGCTGCTCGGTTCATTTGCATATTCGCGCAGCACGTATTCCGCATTTGAGAACTCGCCGAAATAGTCTCTGATATCAGCCATAATTCTGCGCGCTTCGTCGCGCTCGCCAATGTTGTACAGGGCTTGCGAAAGCAGATACAGCAAATGCTTTTCGGGCTTTATATCAGCGTCCAAGGCAATTTTTACAAGGCGTACAATCTCGCCGTGCATTTCAAGGTGTCCCGCAATCGGAATGAGCGCAAGCGCTTCCTCTGCGCCAAGCTTATCCTTTTGCCATATGGGCGCAAGCACCTCACGCGCCGCCATATCGTCTACGCGCGTAATGTACGCGCTTGCAAGCGCGCAGCGAAGTATCGTGCTGTCTGGATATTTGTCAAGCAAGGACTCGCCGTACTTGACCATCTCTTCCATTTTTCCGCTCATCGTATAAATCATGAGCAGCGCTTTGTCCGCATCCTCTTTGCACGGCATTTCGTCGGGAACGAGCTTGAGAAGCTCTATTGCCTTGTCAAAATTTTCATCATACGCAAATTCCATTGCGTCGTCAATGACGCGGCGATAGTATTCATCGGTGCGAGGATAGGAAAGATACAGCTCTCCGCGCGGCGGTTCGCCGTCATAAAAATCCTCGTCAAGTCCGCTTTCTTCCTCAATAATTGCCGTAAGCTCGGGGTCGTTGTGAGGGTCATAATACCTCGCGGTATCAAAATCCTCCATATGCATAAAATTTATCGTGAGCGCACGTCTGACCTCTTCGTTGTCCCAAGCGTGNCACTCGTGCATACCCATAAACAGGACTCTGTTTGAAAGCTCATATTCCCAGTCNTCGGCATAAATTAGCGCAAGAACGAGATAAGCGGTGATGTTACCCTTGCTCGCCTTTATCGCCTTTCTTGCGTAAAGCGCCGCTCCCGTTACATCACCGTCATCATGTTTTTTTATCGCCAATTCCACNAACTGGTTGGCATTGAGATTAAAATCTAAGATATCTGCCATTACTTATTTTTCTTTTTCTTCTTGGGGTTTTGATACGGCTTTGCCTGCTGTTTGGGCTTCTTCTTTGCGTAGCCGCCCTCTGCGCCTACGTACTCGCCCTGCTTGCTCTTTTTCTTAGCCTCGCGGCGTTGCTGTTGAAGCAAGAAGGATTCCTGCTCCTGCTTGCGGATATGGCACTTTGTCATTCCGCGATGAGCAAACGCTATCCACATAAGCGCATACAGGTTGCAGCCTGCAAGCAGCATAAGAAGATATATCACTATGCCAATTATCATACTCGTTGAGCTCGTTACGCCAAAGAGGATGATAGGAAGCGCAGACGCAATGCCCACGATACATGCGCTTATAGGATTGTTGACAATAAGCACGATTGCATTCTTGAACGCTTGAATGAACGTAAGCTCATAGGTTGTGAACAGTGACATCATCACCATAGGTATGAGCATAAGCGGCGCACCGAATATCCAACTGAACACAACCGCGCAGTACGCGCCCGCGTCCGCAGTGCCGAGTGCCTGCTGTTGCAAGAGATAGATGAGTGCCGTGCCGAGTCCGCAGCCGATAAGTACCGCCACCGTACCTGTAATGAGGAACTTCCACCAATACTTTGCAAAGCCCATCCAATAGGTTTTTATCGTCTTTGAATAATAGTTTTGGAAATAGCTGCGTTTTGCGCAATAGAAGTTGCCAGCAAGCCCGAGCGAACCAATAATAAGCGTCGCACCGAGCATGAGGAATACTGGCTCCTTTACGTCCCAGAACAGACGTCCGATACTCTCTGACAGGCTGTCGCCGCCGCCTGGGAAGCCTATGCCTATGTCGCCCATAAAGTTGTATACTCCGCCGAGTATCATATCCTCAAAATAATTCGCAAACCAAGCGAATATCACGATAAACGGCAACGTAAACGGAATGAAGAAAAGAATGCTTTTTAAAAGCGTTTTAAACTCGCCTCTCAAAACCTGAAACGCTCTGCCGAAGAACGTATCGGGATATTCCTTAACGGGGCGAGCTTCCGCCATACCTGCGGCGATAATCTTTTGCGGCTCTTCAGGCTCTACCCTCACCGCCGCGTCGGTATATAATCCCCCAAGCAAAAGCTTCTTTGTTGGGGCTGGATTTTTTGCATACTGGTTTGCCATAGCAACTCCTTAGAACGTATATATAAAAAGATTATACTATATTAAGGTCTAAATAGCAATATAAAATGCACATTTTGCGCCTCCGCTGGTAGGTGACACGCATCTTAAAATTTGCATAGTATATACAAATCGGCATATTGTATGTCGATATACAGATAGCTTGCGCCGCGCTTAAGCACGTAAACGGCATCAATCTTACATAACTTCGAGGAGGCTTTATGAAAAAATTCAACGTTGCAGTAGTCGGCGCAACTGGCATGGTCGGAAACAAATTTTTGC
>JAAVHW010000025.1 GCA_014799525.1 Clostridiales bacterium
GCTGTACTTAAATGACATACCGAGGTCGCCCTTGAGCATGTTGCCGAGCCACTCGAAGTAGCCCTTTAAAATTGCCTTTGCCTTGTCGCCAGACGTCGCAAGGTGGAATCTCATGCCAAGCGTCGTAACCTTGCCGCCGTACTTGTCATCGAGCTTGACGACAATCTGCCTAATCTGGTCGTGAGGCATACCCTCCGTTTCTTCAAGCGTAAACGTACCTGTGACCTCGGGAACAATCTCAGTGTCGAGCTGAATGAAGGAATCGTCTTCCTTTATCTCGTTGCCGTCCTCATCATACTTGGGAGGAACCGCACCGCGCATATACACCTTGCCGAGAATAAAGCTTCCGACTTTATCGTCATCATTCTCTATTTCAAGAATGATGCTCATATTGTTCTTGCCGCTGTAGATAGCGGTAGAACCGTCGGCATACCACGACATATACTTCTTTGCGCCGAACTTTACTTCGTCCTCGTATGTATTCTGCTTGGCATTGAGAGTGAACGTCTGACCCTCATAGCCCTCTATGCCGTTCACGGTAATCGTGAGATAGGCGTCTGGCATATTGAGTCCGTACAGCTCCTTGATGCGGTCAACATCCGACTGCTTCATCGTACCCTGTGAAACCAGCGTGGCATATTTTTGGTCAACGTAGTCATTTGGCATCATTCGGGCAAGCCCGTAAATGATGACAGACACGCCCAACAATATTATCACCGCGAGCAACAGTCGTTTGATGATGTATTTTAGTGTTTCCATATGGTGTCCTGCCTTTTGCCTGTCAGAGTCGACAGGTATTTGCATTCTGCGAGCCTTGCGGCGCGCAATTTGTTTTTTCTTATAAAAAGCCGAAATATTGTGCCGTCTTATGCTCAATTTGCCAAGACTCACAATAAATGTTTGCATCTCCCTGCATATTTTGCAAGGATTCACAACTTTCCCATTCTATTACGGCTTTATGGTAGCCGTTTACGGCAATTTTTTTATCCCGCCGTGCGCCGAAGCGCACGGCGAAATTTTAATAATTTTCCCTCAAGCGTCCCTTTTTGTGGGGGTTTATTCTTGGGGGTCCCCGCAAAACCTCCGTGTTTTGTGGGGTAAATTACGCGTTTGCGTAATTCTTATAGATAGTCAATCTCCCAGATTCGTGCGAGCAAGCCGCTGTATGGCGAGCAGTCATCCTTTGACGGCAACGTCTTGGGGTCTAAGAGGTTTGGCTGATATGCCGACATATCATTACGCTGATAGGTCGGGCACTCAACTGCAAGCTCCATGATGATGTTGAGCGCACCTGCGTAGATTTCCTTACGCTTATCCTGGTCGGTGGTTGCTCTACCAAGGTCAATCTGTTCGCTCAATTGCTGAACAAGAACAAGCTCATCGCCCCAAGCTGCGTCACTTGTCATACCGAGGATTTGCGGATAGCCCCAGTTCTTGACAGAGCTTGCCTGCGAATCCTTGTGGTAGACCTGATACATATCGGGGTCAATCGTGCTTGACCATGCTGCCGCCCATACAGCGAGCTTACCGTTGCTCAAATCGCTGAGTGCCTGCTGTGAGGTGACAACCTGAACGCCAAAGCCGTGCTTGTTGAGGTAGCCAACCGCTTCAAGGAACATTGCGTATGCTGGGTGGTCTGTCGAGCCGCCTGCGATGGTGAACTTATAGTCAAGTCTATCTCTGCCGAAGCCATCGATATTCTTTTCATATACGTTACCGCTGCCGCGTGTATAGCCAAGACCTTCAAGTATCTGCTCAATAGTTTGACCGCTATAGCTGTTGCTCTGGTTGAATCTGTACTCAAAGCCGTTTTCAGCAACGTAGTCAGTTGCAGACTGCGGATATGCCCAGCTCGTCTTGGAGATAGGACGCTTGATGAGCTCTGCAAGGCCGCCCTCGTAATAGTCGTCAACAATGAGCTGAGTGTTCATCGCGCTCATTATGATACGGCGGACAGCAACCTCCGGCACGTATCTTGGGTTGATACCCACATAACCGTAACCGTTTGTCTTAATCTCCACGTGATTGATGCCAGCACCGTTGAGCACGTCGATGTTTGCCTGTGTAGCGGACGGGTCACCAAAGTCGAGGTTGCCCGTCGTAAGGTAGTTTACAATCTGGTCTGCGTCAACAACCTTATATCTGACATACTTAATCTTTGCATTTTCAATCTGCGCACCAACCGTGTTGAAATACGGATTGCGCACATAGTAAATCATGTTGTTGTTGAGGAAGTCAGCCTTTGTCACGCCGCTTTCCTTGCCGCTTTCAGATGACGCCATGTACGGGCCGCCGCCAACAGGAACACCGTTTTTGCTTTCGGGCTTTACTACCTCAAGCATGAAGTCGTTGCTACCAAACTCAAGACCGAAGTGAGACATTGTATAATTCTCGCCTCTGTCATAAGCCGCTTCCCACGCGTCGAAATCGTCTGACATCTCCTTGATGTAGTTTCTGTGAGATATGTTTGCCTTAGCGTTGCTCCAGTCCGTCGTAGAATAATAGTACATAGGAGCAACTGTGAAGGAGAAGTTGTAGATTGCCTTCGGGTCAACGTCGTTGATGTCTATGCGAAGCACGTAGTGAGTTGAACCAAGAGCCTCACCGTGGAAGTTGTTGGTTTTGCTGACCTTGATGCCTTCGATGTTTGGAGCAATTCTTTCAGCCGTCTGGAAGTATGCGCTCTTTTCTTCAGCAGTAAATTGTTCAAGTGCAGTTGAAGCTGAGCCCCAGTAGCGCGAAACCATTTCATACTGGTTTGCGTTTGTATTCGGAATGATGTTATTAAGCACTTCCGTACGCTCGGCGTTTGTCAATTCAAACTTGTCTACGTTCTTCGTGATGATGCTTGCGTTTGCGTCATTGTCAAGGAAGCCAGGGAAGTAATTGCTGAAAACCGTGGTTATGCAGTATTCCTTTATTGCCTCTTCAAGCTTACTTGCATCGGAATTATTCAGAGTGACTGCATACGTTTGCTCATCAATGGTTGCAAGACCTTTTTCTACAAGCCATTCCTGCGCCATTGTGTAGAGGATTTCCTCTCTCGCTTCTGCGTCAATGATGTAATTGCCCTTGCTGTTTTCCGCGTAGTTTTCGTCCTTATCCTTTCTAAGCAACTGTGAATATCCACCGTCGTTGAGGAAGAAGATAACCCACTTATCCTTGATACCGTCAAATTTCTGGTCCTTGGCAGGCAGGTTTGCGGTTTCTGAAGTGACATTGCCCCATTCCTTGTAGTCCTCAATGTTGATTGCGTTCCAGTCGCTTTCAAGCTCGCGATAGAACAGTCTTGCAATCGTAACGAAGTCGGAAACAATCTGAGTTGTGTCAAGGTTGTCAGGAAGTGTAGGTCTGTTGTCAGAGGAAACACCCTTGCCCTTTGCTTGAACGTACTCAATCGCATTGTTGATTCTGAGTGCAGCGTCCTGAATGAAGCCAGCTTCAAAGTCAGAGCTGTCGCCGTCATCACTCTGCGACCTATATCTATTAAGACCGACGATATCCGTAGAGTAGATTGTTGCGGAACCTGTGTACGCAGGGTCAAGATATACGTAGAGGTTGAACAGTACGTCCTTTATCGTAAGGTCGCTGCCGTTTGACCACTTGATTCCGTTTTTGATGAGGAATTCATACGTCGTAGTCACAACATTGCCGTCGTCGTCCTTGTTTTCATTTGACCACCAGGACTTTGTGACGGTTGGCTCATTTTCGCCGCATACGATGTTGCCCAGCTTATCGGTGTTAAGCATGGCTATCTGCGTCAAGCTGATGACGCTGCTGTCATCTGCCGAGGATGAGTAAAACGGATTGAATACTCCGTCTGGCACATTTAAACTCATCGAGAATGCGCGTGACTCAGAATCGTGCTTTGGCTTGTGACACGCCACAAGTGACGTTGCAAGCAAACAAAGTGCCATCACGACCATCATCAATACAGAAACACGCTTGATAGTTTTCTTCATTGCTCTCTCCTTCTCTCAATAAATGAGAATTTTCTATAATCACCGACTGCGCGTGGCGCAGTCCATAATATCCTTATATTTTTATATCCTTATTCCTCGTCACTCGATTCGGTATCGCTCGGAATGACTGTGACGGGTGAGTCGTGTACGCAGTTTACTTCGTTGCCTTCCTTTAATATGCCCTGCGCAATCCAGTTGCTTGCGTGCACGCCGCCGTTGAAGTCGTGATAGGACAGCGACGAGTTGACGATAGTCACGTTTACAATCCTCGTGTCAGCGTCTGCTTTCCAGGCAAACAAGCCCACATACAAGCCGACCGCAGTCAGCGAAGCGTTGACGTCATGCGTGACAACCACGTTTTCAAACGTCACGTCGTGTATATATGCGTTCTTGCCAAGCGTGCCGAATATGCCCGCGTGATTGGTCGAGTTGTTTTTTGACGCTACAATATTGCACGTGATATTCTTTACAACGTGACCGTTGCCGTCAAACTCCATGTTAAAGATTTCTGGCGACCACAATTCTTTCGCTTTGGTAGAACCATCGTAATCCGCAAGGTCAATATCATCAACGAGAAGAATACTTTTGCTTCTTGATTTCATTTGCGAAACAAGCTCTGCCGCGGTGCTGACAATCGCCCAGTTGCCCTCTTTCATCTCGATGTAAACAACGTCGTCTTCCTCTCCAAAAACGTACGGCCATTCATACTCTTCCGTCTTTTCCGCATCCTTATAATACTTGCCGAGGAAGGTATAGCCTGTTTTTGTCGGAGCGTCAATTCTATCCTGCGGCTTGTTGAACTTCGTCTTAGGCGCACGTTGCCACGTCCTTATTTCCTCACCAGTCGCAATATCAATTCCGCGGAGCTTTGCCATAAGCTTAAGGTCGGCATAGAGCGTGACGTCCTCCGTCACTCTGTCCTCCCCGAAAATCCATTCCTTATCGAGAAGCACACGCGTATCGTCAACGTACTTCTCGTCGTTGATATCCTCTTCTTGCTCAAGCTCCTTACCCACCGTATTCGTTTCCAAATCGTAGGCATATCTCGTCAACGCGCCGTAGCGGTCGGACTTTTCAACAAAGATATTGCCTGCCGCGTCCTGCTTGATAAGGTTGCCCTCTTCATCGGTCTTTGGGAGATACCAGCCAGCAACGTAGTAGTTTTCAAACTTGCCTTCGTTGAACTTATCATTGTAACCTGGGCGGATACCGACAAGCGCGTTTTCGTCAACACCAAGCGTCTGATTTTCTTTCATGTTGTTTTTGCCGACAAGATAACCGTCGTTATAGTCGAATGTTACGGCGTGTGCAAACTCTACGGTGTTGTCCGTATCGTTGTTGCAAGCCGTAAGCACCGTTCCCAACAAAAGAACGGTAATCAGACACAGAAATGCTTTTATTGAATTCTTCTTAAATGATGCTTTTTCCAATTTCATCACCCTTGTTTGCGCGTATCGCGCCGTATTGTTATTTACCCCACAAAGTTACCCCACAAAACGCGGAGGTTTTGCGAGAACTCCTTAGGGGCGTTTGTGGGAACCCCCTATTTACCCCCGAAAACAGGGGCGTGTGGGGACCCGTTGAGTTCCTTCGGGGCGCACACCCCGAAGGAACTCACTTGGTTTACTCTTCGTCGCTTGTGGACTCTTCATCAACAAGCACTTCCTCGGACTCTTCTAAAGCAGGCTCTTCGTCATGTGCAAAACTGTCGTCATTTGCAAGCTCGTCGGTTGTAGGCTCTTCGTTTGCAAATTCTTCGTCGCTTGCAAACTCGTCGTTGTTCACAAGCTCGTCGTTTGAGCCGCCGTTGTTGTCACCGTCATTGTTATCGTCGCCGCCGTCGTTTGAGCCATTGTTCTTTTTCTTCTTTATGAGAAGCACTGCAACGACTGCACCCGCAGCAAGGAGCACAACGACAGGTATCACAACCGCTATCGCAATCACTGCCGACTTGCTAAGTCCGCCCTTATTGGGGGTAGGAGTTGGCGGCACAGGTTCTGGCACTGGGTTGACCATGACGGTGATATCCGTGCTGATGCTGTCCGCACCGTCCGTATATGTTATTGTAACCGTAATGCTGCCATAAGTCAACTTGTCATATTTCAGCACGTTCGGCGTAGCGGTATATCTGCTGTCGCCGCCAAGCTCAACCTCGGAGCCGTCGGTGTAGATTACCTTCATCTGCATGCCCGTCGGGTCGAAGGTTTCGCCGTCCTCGTATCTGGACTTGGTCGGAGCCTTTACGACAACCATTGACTGCAAGCCTACGTGCTCGCCAAACACCTCTTTCTTCTCACGCAAAGCCTTTTCGACTGCAAGCAGCGTTGCAAGGCTCTCTTTTGCAAGCTCGAGCTGCTCTGCGCCAGCAACGAGGTTGTACGCCTTACGCGCCGCCGCCGCAAGCTCGCCTACGCCGCCCGCTTTCTTTATCTCGGCAAGGCTGGCTATCGCCTTTATCTCCTCAACGCTCGGCAGCTTCTCAATAGCTTCCATAGCCTTGTGCGTGTTGTCGTCAGCCATATTCTCTGCCGTCAGCTTTATCGTGCTGAAGAAGTAGTTCCATACGCCGTCATAGCCCTTGCCGTTCTTCGGTACGGTGACTGTAAGTCCGAAGTCCTCAGCGCCTGGTATTTTATACTCCACAAATGCAGCATAGTATAGGAAGTTCGCATAGAAGTTTGTCACCGAAACCTCTTCCTCGCCCTCGCCGAAGTCATAATACTCTGCAAGCAAGGTCGGAGCCTGTATGCTATTGAAGATATAGTGTTCTATATTGTTGTTGAAGAACGCATATGCACCAATCGTCTTGACCGTATACGGAATCTCAACTTCCTTGAGAACAAGCATGCCCTCGAATGCGCTGTCGCGCACCATAACCGTGCCGCTCTCAATGAGATAGCTCTCAGCGTCTCTGCCCGACGGATACTGCTCGAGGACAAGACCGTTTTCTGTCTTTGAGTACAGCACACCGTCAATTGACGTATATACTGTATTCTTGTCATCCACCAGTATCTGCTTCAAAGTGAGGATAGTGGAGAATGCGCCTGCGCCATAAGCGCGCTCAAGGCTNNNCTTTTNATCTTCGGGATTGCCCTTGTCATCATAATGTNGTTCTNTCCANCTCGTAATNCCANNCAAGCGNGGCNGGCAATGTAACCGTCGTAAGNCTTGTGCCTGCAAACGCNTTTTCTTCGATAACCTTGGCNGCGCCNAACGTCACGGAAGTAAGCGACNNNGTGTNANAGAANGCNNATNCNCCAATATATTCTGCCTTGTCAAGCGTCACGCTTACAAGCTCAGTCTGAGCAAACGCNCCTTCGTAGATTTNCTCNATATTNGACAGGTCCGCATTCTTAAGACCNGANNNGNNGAACGCGTACGGATAAACNTTTTTCACTCCCTTAAGGTTGATTTCAGTGAGTCCACCACGGCCGTAGAACGCTTCTGCACCGATTGCCGTAACNCTGTCTGGGAGCACTACCTTTATCGGNGTTTTCAAAGACACAACATTGCCCTTTTCGTCCTTCGCATAGTACGCAAACGCACCGCTTCCAATCATCGTCGTACCTTCCCCAAACTCTACGCTTGTNATNGCCGTAGAAGAGAAGAATACCATCTGACCCATATTTTTTATTGCACCGAGGTTTACGGTTGNNAGGTNNNNAATACCTGCAAAAGCGTAATTGCCAAGCNACTGTGAGTCGGGGAGATTTACNCTTGTGAGCTTGCTCTCTGCAAACGCATAATCGCCGACGTAAACCACCTTCTGTGACGGGAGCGTCTTGATGCCGCTCTGTCTNAACGCGTAATCGTCCACAAGAAGTACGTTTGGCATGCTGACTTCACCAAGCAGCTTNCAGCGNTAGAATGCNTAAGCCCCTATTGCAAGAACGTCTGCAAATCCNTCGGCNGCACTCACTGACGTGAGATTTGTACAATTGTAGAACAGACCTTCGGGAATTTCAGTCAAGCCGCTCGGCAGCTTGACNGTTTCAACCGAGCTTTCTGCAAATGCATTTTCGCCAACGCTTTCAAGATTGCTCAAATCGACGTTCTTGATATTGGATACGCCCGCGTATGCCGCATTGCCTATTGCCTTGACTGTGGAAGGCAATTCAAATGCTTCATGTGCAAACGGCACAGCNACAAGAGTCGTCATATCGCCGCTATAAAGCACNCCGTCAACCACGCTGTAGTGTGCAGGCTTCGTGCCGCTGAACGCNTATTCCGTAAACANCTCACATCCGCTGAACGGAGTGCTGTTGAGGATGTTGAGCACGGTGTTCTCTGCAAGCTCAACCTTTGCGAGCTTGCNGCACTTGTCAAACGCTTGCTCGTCAATCGTAATATTGCCGTTTGGCAGGGAGAGCGTTTTGATNCCCGTTCCCTTGAACGCGTAATAATTTATAGTGCGCAGGTTGTCGCTGAACTTCACGTTTTCAAGTGAGGTACANCCGCTGAACGCACCGGGTGCAACGCTTACGCCCTTGAAGTCGAAGTATTCGCCAAGGCNTCCGTTGTCCGTACCCGTAAGCGAGGTGCAGCCCTCAAACATGAAGTTGCCGATTGCGGTTGCCGCGCTGGTTGCAACGGTCTTGAGGTTTGTACAGCCTCTGAATACGCCCTCGCCGACTATGCGAACCTCTGTCAAGTCCATATAAGTGAGTGACGTACAGTTTTCAAACGCACCGTTGTGCAAGGTTGTAAGACGGCGCATAGAATCNATTGGCACATACTTTTCTTCNCCTTCCGTTACGCCGTACGTACCGCCGTACATCGTGATTGTTTTGAGGTTTACGCAGTTCTTAAATACGTTTGCCGCAAGCGTGAGCGTTCCGTAGTAGTTGTCGCCAATCGAGTTATGCTCGGAGTCAACAAACTGACCGAGATAGACNGTNTNNAGACTNNNNCAGTTTTCAAACGCNTTCTTCTGAACAATCGTACACTTNCCNGGGATTACAACCTCTTNAAGNTTTNTNCAGCCCCTAAACGCGTTTTCGGGAATTTCCGTGAGCGTCGTAGGCAAGATAACCTTCGTAATCGTAGTGTCGTTTTGGAAGCACTCGTCGTCAAGATACATTATGTTGAGGTTGTTTGGAATCTCAACCACGCCGCTGCCATAGTAGTCCGTAAGCGAATAGTTGCTGACCTTAAACTCGCTGCCGACAACGATACGGACACTCTGCTTCACACGGCTGTTCTCCTCAGAGCGAACCTCGATATTTGCGTTACCCTTCCTCAACGTGGTGATGTTTCCGTTTTCGTCAACCGTAACGACGTTCGTATTAGATGACGTCCAGATGACGTTTGGCGGCAGACTGTACCAAGGAGTTACGCTCCAGGTAAGCTGCATAGTCTGTCCTGGGTTGAGCTCAAGTCTCGGCAGAGTCGAGTCAAGCGACACGATGTTGCCGCTGCCGTTTATCGCGGGATTGAGCGTTATGCTCGTCGCATATGGATACGAGCCGCCCGTGCTTCCCTCAGTTTTGACTCTTACTCTTGCATATACTCTGTCCATTTCATCGCCGAGCGTGAGAACCACCTCTGCCTTTGGATTGTAGGCATATATCTGGTTGTCCTTCACCTTGACGTAGTTGTTTTCACCGGACCAATTGAGCGTCTGAATGAGCGTATCGGCAGGATTTGTCGTCACGTTCAACGTATAAAGCGTGTACGGGGGCAACGTAAGCGTGTAATAGTAATATGAATTGCCCTTNGAATCCTTGCTTGGAGTTTCATCTCTTACGAGGTTTTCATCCTCGCTGAAGCTGACCTCATCCGGATAATCCTTTGCTTCCTCGCCCATTTCGCCGTAGCCAAGAATAATCCTGTAGGCAGAGGAGTTCATCGCATAGTCCTCAATCTGAATGATAAGGCCATCGTAGTCATCCATGCTTTCGGTGTACTTGCCCTTCTTGACGATATCCTCATAGTAGTCGGTAATTTCAAATGACACTATGCTTGACTCGCCCTTCTGTCCGTAAACGGGTACGGCGTATTCCGTGATAAGGCGGAGCCTGTCGCTCTTGTTCGTGTTGTGGTCGTAGTAAAGAGGCAACACGTCCTGTACGTATTGATTATCTTTTACTACTACATCTAAATATATTCTATACTTAACAGTCTTTGTCGTCGGGTCGGTGTAAGGCACGAAACGCACCTTGTACGAAAGCATTTCGGGCGCCTCGTAGTCTATGGTGAAGGGGAACTCAAACGTATCCCTGTCAACCGTCTTGCCCTCTGGCATCTTGTAGTCAAGTCTACCCGTAAGGCTTACGTTATATTGGGAGTTGTTTGTAAGCCCCCACTCGCGCGGCTTAATCTCGAACGGAATGAATGCTCCGCGGTTTGAGCCGCCCGCCGCATACGACTTGTTGATATTCTCCTTGGTTTCCTTAAAGATAACCTCACCCGTGGTTGCGTCCGTTATCACGACGTCCATTTCGCCAGCACCGCGCAACAAGCCAGCATATGCTGCGTAAAGCTCGTATACGGTGTGTCCGTACGTGCCATCGTCAAAGCCAGAAATCGCTATCTTATCTCTTTCTGCATAGATGGTGACGTCGTCTTCCTTCTGATTGTACAGATACTGACCGAGGGGGAGAATGTATTGGTCTTCATAGTACATACCAATGACTCTCGTTTCCGCCGCACTCGGCTTCAGCTTGTCGGATTCCTTTGTAGCGTTCTTATCGCTCTCTGCAATCTCATAGATATCGTAGTCAAACAGAGGTGCGTCAGTCCAGTCGCCGTAGAATGCGAGGTAGGGAAGTCCAAGCGTAACCTTTGTTTCGCCAGTTGCAACCATTGACACAAAGCCCTCAACGTACATGCCGTTCTTGAAGTTTGCGTCAAGATACTTTCTTGCCTCATTGCCGAGCGTGATTGAAACTGAAACCGTGACCGTCTTGCCTGCAGGTACGGTGAGCATGCCTGTATGCACAGCGCCGTTCACCTTGTATACGATAGTGCTCATATCGTTGAGCATGTACGCCTTTTCTGCAACGGTCTTTTCGTCAGACGACATCGTTTCCGTCATGACGTAGACGGTAGGATTGTAGGTCTGCGCACTTTCAGTGACGTTGTGCATTGTAAAGCTAAACTCGTACACGCCCTTCTTTTGCGGGTCGTCATAAAGCTCAACCTTAGTCTTGTCGCTCACGCCGTTTTTGCCCTCGACGGTGATATAGCCCTCTGCCTTAACGGCGTCCGCAATGCCTGCAAGACCTGCGCCCTGCTTTCTCGGAGAATAAGGATTGCCGCTGTCGTTGTTTGCAATCGTCGCGGTGCTCATAAGCACTTGATTTACTCTTGCATTGAGGTCCTTGCCGCTAAGGCCATATTCCTTCTTCAGATACTGGCGCAGGATTGCAACAGCACCTGCCATGTTCGGCGCAGCCATTGAAGTACCGCTGTAAACGTCGTAGCCGCCAGCAACCGCAGAGGTTATCTCGCCGCCGTGCGCGGTGATTTCGGGCTTGAGCTGGAGGTCAGGAGTCGGACCCCAGCTTGAGAAGTCTGACATGAACGGTCCTGCGACTTGATTTGAATTTATCGTAACGTAACCGACTTTCGTTCTGCCGTCGGCGTTGTCCACCAAAATCTTGCCTGCGTCCATCGTTATTGAGCAGGTAGGAATAGGATTCTCAACCTCGCCGAGTGACATTCTTATCGTACCGGATACGTTGTTGTAGATGATGCAAGCGTCCGCACCTGCGTCCATTGCCGCCTGTACCTTTTCTGCGAAGGTGTTCGTGCCACGCTTGACAAGCGCAATAACGCCGTCCGCTTCCACCGTCTTACCGTTTACGGTGATTTTCTTGTCGCTGAGTCTGCCCTTTATCGTGGAGCTGTAGTCAGAGTCCTGACCGACGCCAGTGACAACAACGTACTTAAACAGCACGTCCTCGCCCTTTTCCTTGCCGGCAATCTTGTAGAGCTGCTCAACAAAGTCAAAGGATACGCCGTACTCGTTGCTCGACTGCGTGATGAATGCAACTTGGTCGGCTTTGCCGTTTGCGGTGATATAGTCAGCCTTCTGTCCGTTGATTGACGCAACGGAAAGTGCTGAGTGGTACGTGGACGGAGAACCGACCGTACTGCTGTCGGGGTTGCTTGCAAGGTTCGTACCGTTGCCGCCGCCGAAGCCCGAGCTATAATCGTTGCTCGCCGCGACGACAAGGCTGATGCCTGCCTCTTCAACCGCCTCGTAAACTTTGTTTATCCAATNCTTGCTCTTTTCATCGGAGAAGCCTGCGGATGAACCCAAGCTCATGTTTATGACGTCAACGCCAAGGAGCGTGCAGTCCTCAATAGCCGCAAGGATATCAAACGTATTTGCGCCGCCGATGCTGTCCTTGTCAAGGTCGTCCGTAAACACCTTGCATATCACAAGCTGTGCTTCGGGAGCAACGCCGACAAACGTCTCGCCTGTTTCCTCGTTGACAACGTAATCACTGCTACCTGCAACTATACCTGCAACGTGAGTGCCGTGCGAGGAATAGGAGGGATAGACGTCTGCGTCATCATCCGCATAGTCGTATGCAAACGGCACCTTGTAGCTGTAATAGAAATCGTCAACCGTGCCTACTGCGTTAAAACCAGAACCACCCGTGACATTAGCGGCACCTGCGACATTGGCTGCATTGATTGCGCTCTGCACGTAATCCTTGCTCCAACCGAGCTCCTTATTCGTTGGCTGCGTAGCAAACGCTTCGTGGGTGTAATCAAGTCCCGTATCGAGGACTGCCACAACCATGCCCTCGCCTTGATACTTGTTGCCGTCCTTGTCCATAACGTCGGATGAATCGTAAATACCCGTCGTGTACACGTTTGCGTTGTTCACAACCGCGACGGTCGGAACTGCGTATGACTCGGAATAATACACGTCAACAACGCCGTTCATTTTGCGAATTGCGTTGTAGCCCTCTGCCGTCACCTTGATTGCGACAGCGTTTGTCAACACCGAGTAGGAATGCTTGTAGGAATAATCAATGCCGTGTCTGTCGAGCTTGGACAGGAAGGATTGCTGTGATGCTTGAATGTTTGCCTTTGCCTTTTTGCCCTCTACGCTGTTGCCGTATGCAACGAAGTCGTTGTAGCGNGTGCTTGCGCTGAACTTTTCATAAAGCGTATCGCCCTCAAGCTCAACAAAGACCCAGCGCTCGTCATCATAGGAAGCGGTGTTCTTCTCGACGAGCTCGTGATTGAGATACTGCTCGCGAATGCTGTCGAAGTTCTGGTCGAGCTTCACAAACGTGCCGTCNCTTNCNGCCATCGAGCTTGCAGAACTCACCGCACCGTTTGCGATAAGCATTCTGCCGCTAAGCGCGACGTTGAATATAGCGGTAAACACAAGCACTGCAATCAGTGCGAATGATACTATGCCAAGCCTGTTTCTCGTTTTAGACATCTACAACCTCCACGTGGCACGCAGTAGCGTTCCACAGTCAATAACTATAATGTGATTTTTTATAGNTATTTATATTTATCGTATAATAATGACACTTGTCTATGTATTTTACTACCATTCGCCCTATTTGGCAAATGTTTTTTATATAAAAATTTTCATTAAAANCCTTTAATATTTGCAATTTTATGCACAAAACCACCNAAAGTATGAATAAAACGCTGCAAATCCTGCATAAATTTTTTGCNATATTTCCATATTTTGTAAGCNNCGCGCACTGAAATTGCGACAATATAAGTATACAAGTAAACCATATTCAATATTGTATGCACNTTTATGCCACAAATATTAGTAATCTGTCGCGCTTCAAAGCACAACATATTGTGTCATTTTCAAAATACGTCTAAATTTCGAAATTTAAAAAGAGCAATCAAAACTCTCACATTTTGTAGACATACACTGTTTATTGGCNAAAAACATCGATACTTTTACATCAAAACCCATTACATTCGACCAAAAACCGTGCGCCNNCCCTACATAACTTGCAACATCTCGCAATATTTTGAAATTTTTTGCAATATTGAAAACAAATTTACACNCAAGCTCAAGAAATACGCTTAGACGCGCACCGTGACGNAAAATNGNATGCAAGCCGTGGCGCGTCGAATATTTATGCAATTTTTATTCGNAAAAATTTTTTTATTTTTATTTTTTGTCAAATTTCAGAAATCAATTCNCCNCACNTCAAAATTGAAATTCTGTTTCAAATCGCCGTCATTTAGTTGTCATTTTTCTTTCACGGTATTATAATATTTTCCGTAATATATCTATGGAGGCTATAAATTATGCCATTGGTTACAACAACCGAAATGTTCAAAAAAGCCTATGAGGGCGGTTACGCTATCGGCGCATTCAACGTCAACAACATGGAGATAATCCAAGGTATTGTCGAAGCTGCAACTGAGGAAAGAGCTCCTCTCATTCTTCAGGTGTCCTCGGGCGCAAGAAAGTATGCAAACACCACGTATCTCACCAAAATGGTGGAAGCGGCGGTCGAAACAAGCGGTTTGCCTATCTGTCTGCACCTCGACCACGGCGACAGCTTTGCACTCTGCAAGGACTGCGTTGACAGCGGCTTCACTTCCGTCATGATTGACGCAAGCTCTCATCCGTTTGCTGAAAACATCAATATCACAAAGCAAGTCGTTGAGTACGCTCACGACCACGGCGTTGTCGTAGAAGCAGAGCTTGGTAAGCTCGCAGGTATCGAGGACGCAGTCAACGTATCCGCTAAGGACGCAGCCTTCACCGACCCCGACCAGGTTCAGGAGTTCGTTTCAAAGACTGGCGTTGACTCACTTGCAATCGCAATCGGCACCTCACACGGCGCATACAAGTTCAAGGGACAGGCTCAACTCCGCTTCGATATCCTTGAAGAAGTCAGCAATCGCTTGCCTGGCTTCCCAATCGTTCTCCACGGTGCGTCATCCGTTCCGCAGGAGCTTGTAAAGATTGTCAACACCTACGGCGGCAGCATGCCTGGCGCACAGGGTGTTCCTGAAGATATGCTCCGCAAGGCAGCTTCTATGGCAGTCTGCAAGATAAACATTGACAGCGACCTTCGTCTTGCAGTGACGGGCGCAATCCGTGAGCACTTTGCTCTCAACCCCTCTCACTTCGACCCAAGACAATATCTCGGACCGGCAAGAGAGGCTGTAAAGCAGGTTGTGAAGCATAAGATTGTAAACGTGCTTGGCTGCAACAACAAGGCATAAAAGCGTCATTTAGCGCACAACTTTGTCAAAGGCGTTCATCTTCGCCGTCACGTACACAAGTACGTTAGGCGGCTTGATGAGCGCCTTTTTCGCGTTCTGCATCTAAATGACGCTTTTATGCTAATTACTTATTATCGCCACATCATTTCAATTCTTATATAAACACATTTATTCTAAAAAACTACAAGTTACAAACACACACCGTGTGCGCATTAAAAACCAACTTTCAATCTCTACTTGAAATGTAAAAAACTCAAAAATTAAATAACTTTGTCGTCATCGATGACGCTTTCGTTTTTCTTGGCGTCGCGACCGATGATGATATGCCTATCGCCGTTTTCGTCAATATACTCTTTCTTTATAAGCGAGCCAGCGTCCTCGCCTGCTTCTTTCTTAAGAAGGCTAAGCTCGTATATATTTCTGTCGCCATACTTGGCGATTGCCTCTTGTCTTTGCTTTTCCATGCGCTTAGAACGCGTAAAATACAAAATTACGGCTATGGCGATTGCCAATATGACAAATCCGTAGAGGAACAAATCAGAGTATTGCTGTGGCAGGAAATATGCAATTATCGTAAGTATGCTGCCCGCAACGATATTGCCGAGGAACACCGCGAGTGCGGCTTTCCACACTGGGAATTCCAAAAAGCTGCCAATGCATGAAGCCGTCCAAGCTCCAGTCATCGGGAGCGGTATTGCAACGAATGCAAACAGTCCTAAAAACTTTTTTGTATCCGTAGACATTGGTTTTTTCTTTCGCTTGCCACTCTCCGCACCGTCTATCACTGCTTGCATATCGTTTGCCGCTATCTGCTCCGCATTCTTGCTCTTGTCCTTCTCTTCTGAATATGCCGCCTCCGCTCTGCTTGCAAGCGTAGCTTCCATATTCTTTGCGAGCTTTGAAAACCACTTGGACTTTTTCATGCGGCGTATCAGCGGTCGGGTAATGATGATAAGCGGCAAAATTACGGTTGTCGAGCCTGCAACACAGCAGAACATACCTGCAATCATCTCCTGCGCACTGGTGAACATTCCCGACATAAAGACAATAGCCCCTCTCAATTCAATGATGGGGATAATGGATATCACGTACAATGTCAGATAATCGTTGCCCGTTATCGACGTGAAGAAATCAATTATTGTCTGTGTCATCTACGTTTACCGCCGCGGAAATTTGCTACATGACAAAGTATAATTTACGGCGCGCGTTATGTCAAGGCGATTTGAGCGCATACGCTTGCCAACACACGCGACATTCAGTATAATTTTGTCTATATAAATGTATTACATATCGGAGAAAAAATGCAAAAAATTCTCAGCGCAATGCGCCGCGCCATACAAGATTACAAAATGATAGCCGAGAGCGACAGGATATTCGTCGGGCTTTCGGGCGGAAAGGACAGCACCCTGCTGCTGAACGCCCTTGCCCTATATCGCAGATTTTCGCCCGAACACTTCACCCTCGAGGCTATAACGATAGATATGGGCTTGAAGGATACAAGCAAGGAGCAAATGCAAGCCCTATCCGACTACTGCGCGCGCCTTGACGTGCCGCACCATATCGTAAAAACCGATATTGCGGAAATTATATTTGACGCTCGCAAGGAATCTAACCCCTGCTCCCTCTGCGCCAAAATGCGCCGCGGCGCACTAAACAGCAAGATAAACGAGCTTGGCGGTGGTAAGCTCGCGCTTGGACACAACGCCGACGACGTTGCGGAAACAATGCTGCTATCTTTGATATACGAAGGTCGCTTCTCCTGCTTTCCACCTACGGCGTATATGAGCAACTCTAAGGTGTCACTCATTCGCCCCCTCATTTACATCGAGGAAGGCGACATAAAAAGCACTGTAGAACGCCTTAATTTGCCGATTG
>JAAVHW010000026.1 GCA_014799525.1 Clostridiales bacterium
CATAACGTATGTATACCGCAACGAGCCCATTATACGTGCCGTAATAACCGTCTATTGGCACATCGTTTGGGCTGGCATCTGGGCGGCTTTCTTGATATGGCTTTATATAAGACTCTTTTATTGCGAGCTCCGTTTCGGGACTAAGAGGAGTTATGGGCGTGGGCTTGAAGCCTTTCTTCTGTGCATCACCTACATTATGATGGGCGATATTTAGCAAACCCCTATTGTCGAGCCATTCGTCGTAATGATAGGCTATATTTCGCAAATCTCCTTTGCTTAGCCAGCCGTTGTCATATGCTGTTTGCAAATCATAAAACTCGCCCCCAGTTGGTTCTCCGTTTTGTGGGTTGCGGAAATTATCGTCATTATTACACGCGCAGAGTATGCCCAGTCCCAAAACCAAAATCAAACCCAAGCACAGTATTTTGCTGAAAAACTTAATTTTTGANTTTNCCATAACAACCTCCATNTTTACATTTAATTTATGTTATTCGNGATAANCCTTCTCTTTACAATTATTTNCTATTTNCATAANCAGNCGNANTTNAGTACGNTTTATATATATTATATAAAGATTAGNAGTCATAACGNATAATATATATCTTATTTTGAATATANCATGGNGTGNCATATCCGTCAACGNACTTTTTTGCATTTNAGTCTCNATTTCCGATATATTTAGAAAAATTAAGTTTCAAAAACGCAAAGGGAGCGCGATGCACACGTGAGATTTTAACACACGAAGTGTGTGGTATAAAATATTGCATTATTTTGTTGACAAATTTCTACTAAACGAGTAAAATGATATCGATATAAAATTATCGAATAAAGTTCGATAAATAAAAATAAGGATTTAAGGGCTATGGAAAACAATTTGACAGTTGTAAACAGCGAAGAAACCTTGCACGCTTTGATTGGTAAGGTCAAAGAGGCTCAACGCCAATTTGCCACCTTCACTCAGGAGCAGGTAGACAAGATTTTCTATGAAGCGTCAATGGCGGCAAACAATGCGAGAATACCTCTTGCAAGACTCGCCGTTGAAGAGACGGGTATGGGTATCGTCGAGGACAAGGTTATCAAAAACCACTATGCGGCGGAGTACATCTACAACGCGTTCCGCGATACTAAGACCTGCGGCGTGATTGAGGAGAACAAGGCGTTCGGCACGAAGAGAATTGCTGAGCCTGTGGGTATTATCGCAGCGGTTGTTCCTACAACCAACCCGACCTCTACGGCAATCTTCAAGGCACTCATTGCACTCAAAACGCGCAACGGTATCATTTTCTCACCGCACCCCCGTGCAAAGAAGTGCACGATTGAAGCGGCAAGAATCGTCTACGAGGCGGCTGTCAAGGCAGGCGCACCCGAGAACATCGTCGCTTGGGTTGACGAGCCTACCGTTCCGCTTTCCGCGCAGCTTATGAGAGAGGCTGACTTGATTTTGGCAACAGGCGGTCCTGGCATGGTCAAGTCCGCATATTCAAGCGGTAAGCCAGCACTCGGCGTTGGCGCAGGCAACACTCCCGCTATCGTTGACGACACGGCAAACATCGTGCTTGCGGCNTCCTCTATACTTCACTCCAAGACCTTTGACAACGGCATGATTTGCGCAAGCGAGCAGTCCGTCATCGTACTTGAAAAGGTATACGACAAGTTCAAGAAGGAAATTCAGGCAAGAGGCGCGTACTTCCTCAATGCAGAGGAGACCAAGAAGGTCCGCAAGACCATTCTTGTAAACGGCGCACTCAACGCAAAGATAGTCGGACAAAAGGCTACCACCATCGCAGAGATGGCTGGCGTAAAAGCTCCCGAGGGTACGAAGGTGCTTATCGGCGAGGTTGAAAGCGTTGACCTCAAGGAAGAGTTTGCACACGAGAAGCTCTCTCCCGTTCTTGCAATGTACAAGGCGGTTGACTTTGACGACGCAGTATCAAAGGCGGAGAAGCTCATCGCAGACGGTGGCTACGGTCATACGGCAAGCATCTATATCGACCAACTCACTCAAACGGAAAAGATGAACAAGTGGCAAGCGGCAATGAAGACCTGCCGTCTGCTTGTCAACACGCCGTCATCGCAGGGCGGTATCGGCGACCTGTACAACTTCAATCTTGCTCCATCGCTTACGCTCGGTTGCGGAAGCTGGGGCGGAAACAGCGTCAGCGAGAACGTCGGCGTGAAGCATTTGTTGAATATTAAGACCGTTGCGGAGAGGAGAGAAAATATGCTGTGGTTCAGAGCACCTCAAAAGGTGTATTTCAAGAAGGGTTGCTTGCCCGTTGCACTCAACGAGCTTGGCAACGTATACAACAAGAAAAAGGCATTTGTTGTCACGGATAGCTTCCTGTACAACAACGGTTATACGAAGCCTGTCACCGATAAGCTTGACGAGCTTGGCATTACGCACACCACGTTCTTTGACGTAGCTCCCGACCCGTCGCTTGCTTGTGCAAAAGAGGGTGCGGCGGCAATGAAGGCATTCCAGCCAGACGTCATTATCGCAATCGGCGGCGGCTCGGCTATGGACGCAGGTAAGATTATGTGGATGCTCTACGAGCACCCCGAAGTTGACTTCCTCGACATGGCTATGCGCTTTATGGATATCAGAAAGAGAGTTTACACCTTCCCCCACATGGGCGACAAGGCAATGTTCATCGCAGTGCCGACCTCGGCGGGTACGGGTAGTGAAGTGACTCCGTTTGCAGTTATCACCGACGAGCGTACGGGCGTCAAGTATCCGCTTGCAGACTACGAGCTTATGCCGACAATGGCAATCGTTGACGCGGATATGATGATGAANGCACCAAAGGGCTTGACGGCGGCATCNGGTATCGACGCAGTAACTCACGCACTCGAGGCGTATGCTTCAATGATGGCAACCGACTTCACGGACGGTATCGCACTGCGCTCACTCAAAATGGTGTTCGAGTATCTGCCAAAGGCGTACAACAACGGTCCTAACGACCCCGTTGCAAGAGAGAANATGGGTCANGCCGCAACTATGGCAGGTATGGCGTTTGCAAACGCGTTCCTCGGCATTTGCCACTCGATGGCTCACAAGCTCGGCGCATTCCATCACTTGCCGCACGGCGTAGCCAACGCGCTCATGATTGACGAAGTGCTTCGCTTCAACGCTGCGGAGGTTCCGACAAAGATGGGTACGTTCCCGCAATACGACCATCCGCACACGCTTGCGAGATACGCAGAGGTTGCAGATTATCTTGACATCAAGGGCAAGAATGACAAAGAGAAGCTCGAGAACCTCATCAAGGAAATCGACGCACTCAAGGCAAAGGTCGGCATAAAGGCAACAATCAAGGAGTACGGTGTTGAGGAGGAGAAGTTCCTCGCAACTCTCGACGAAATGGTTGAGCAAGCATTCGATGACCAGTGCACGGGAGCAAATCCGAGATATCCGCTGATGAGCGAAATCAAGCAGATGTACCTCAACGCCTACTACGGCAAATAATANNTNAACAGTAATAGGCGTGCAGGTTGCACGCCTATTGTGTTTATATAGGACAAAATGGAGAATTCNTTATGATTTTTATTGATGTGTGCGTGGGAAGCTCCTGTCANCTTATGGGCTCNCACGAGATAGTGAAAATGATTCAAAATGAAATTGCAAACCGTCATCTTGAGGACGACGTATTGCTGTCGGGCTGCTTCTGCCTNGGCAAGTGCAATAGGTCGGGNGTATCGGTGAAGGTTGGCGAAGAGGTTTATACAGGCATAACNCCGAGCAATTTCCGCGAGTTCTGGGATAACACTGTTATGCCCGCAATAAAAAATTCGGAGATGTAAAATGGTNGANTGTCTTACTTTGAAAAAATCAAANTGCAAAAACTGCTATAAGTGCATACGCCATTGCCCCGTCAAGTCAATAAGGTTTTCCGCAAATCANGCGCACATCATCAGCGATGAGTGCATACTCTGCGGACACTGCCTTGTTGTCTGCCCTCAGAACGCTAAGGAGATAAACAGCGAAAGAGAAAAGGCAAAGGTATTCATACAGTCTGGCGACCCCGTGTACGTCAGCCTTGCNCCGTCCTTTATCGCNAACTTCGACGGAGCGGGNATAGAGGCTATGCGCACCGCAATAAAGAAGCTNGGCTTCAAGGACGTNGAGGAAACCGCGATAGGCGCGACAATCGTCAAGCGCGAGTATGACAGACTTCTTACAGAGGANAAGCGCGATATAGTCATNTCNTCNTGCTGCCATTCTGTGAACCTGCTTATACANAANTATTTCCCAATGGCTTTGCCNTATCTTGCGGACGTGCTATCTCCAATGCAGGCGCACTGCACGGAGCTTAANANGAAGTATCCAAATTGCAAGACGGTGTTCATCGGACCTTGCGTATCNAAAAAGGACGAGGCGCAAAAGTACGGCGATATNGTTGANGCNGTGCTTACCTTCGAGGAGCTTACGCAGTGGCTCAAGGACGAGCATATCGAGATAGAGCATACGCGCGACAGTCTGAACGAAAGCCGTGCAAGATTCTTCCCGACAACTGGCGGCGTGATAAAGTCTATGGTTCANGAGGCNAAGGAATATTCCTANCTTGCAATAGACGGCGTNGACAACTGTATTGCCGCGCTCAAGGATATTGAAAGCGGAAACGTACATAACTGCTTTATTGAGATGTCCGCTTGTGTGGGTAGCTGTATCGGCGGTCCTGCAATGGATAAGCGNGCGTTTGTCAAGGACTANGCTGCGGTNTCNGAGTATGCAGGCGAGAAGGACTTCAACGTTGCTCAGCCCGAAGCCAAACAGCTTAGAAAGACCTTCAANGCGATAGACAAGCACGTNACGACTCCAAGTGANACNGAGATTGCAAGNGTGCTTAGACAAATGGGTAAGAATAAGCGCGAGGANGAGCTCAACTGCGGCTCTTGNGGATACAATACCTGCCGCGATAAGGCGATTGCAATTTTGCGCGGCAAGGCGGAAGTATCGATGTGCTTGCCNTTCCTNAAGGANAAGGCGGAGAGNTTCTCGGACAGTATCGTCAACAATACGCCAAACGGCATAATCGTACTCAACGACAAGCTCGAGGTTCAGCAGATAAACCGCGTTGCAATGAAGATAACAAACCTGCGCTCAGANATGGATATACTCGGCGAGCAGGTTGTGCGCATACTCAATCCGACAGTATTCATGCAGGTGTTGCAGACGGGCAGAAGCGTACACAATCAGAAATCCTATCTTGCAGAATATAAGCGCTACGTTGAGCAGACGGTNGTTCTCGATTCCGCGTCCAAGCTCATNATCTGCATTATGCGCGACGTNACCGAGCATGAAAAGGANCGCAANGANAAAGAGGAAATCAACCGCCGTACGATAGAGACTGCGGATAAGGTTGTGGACAAACAGATGCGTATCGTTCAGGAGATTGCCTCGCTTCTCGGTGAGACGGCGGCGGAAACGAAGATAGCACTGACACAGTTGAAGGACTCTATACAAAATGAATGATTTGTTTGCCGATATCGGCTATAAAAGTGTAAATCATGACGGTGAACAGCTTTGCGGCGACCACGTTGAGATTGTGGAGCAGGGCGACAATTCAACCGTCATAGTTCTTGCGGACGGAATGGGCAGCGGCGTAAAGGCGAGCATACTCTCTACGCTCACCTCAAAGATACTCTCGACTATGCTTGCCGAGGGCTTGTCTATTGAGGACTGCGTGCAGACGATAGCGCAAACCTTGC
>JAAVHW010000027.1 GCA_014799525.1 Clostridiales bacterium
CACAGGACGAAGAAGAGGGCTATAGAGGCAATATGCCCGTGCCAGTTGTGTACTCGCTCACAAACGACAACGAGCTTAAGATTGAATACAGCGCGACCTGCGACAAGGATACGCTTTGCTCGCTTACAAATCACGCATACTTCAATCTTGACGGCGATTTCAAGAGCATACTCGACCATGAGATTTACATTGGCGCAAACGCACTCACCGCCGTTGATGATGAGCTTATCCCTCACGGCGAGCTACTGCAAGTTGAGGGTACGGCGTATGACTTCACAACGCCTAAAAGGCTTGGGAAGGATATAAACGCTGACGAGCATATGTTGAAGATAGCGCGCGGCTATGATTTCAACTATGTGCTGAATCGCAGTGATTGCGGCGCTGTCGCGACTGCGTACTCTGAAAAGAGCGGCGTAAAGATGAGCGTGTTCACGGACAAACCGTGTATGCAATTCTACACAGGCAACTTCCTTGACGGCTTTGTGGGCAAGACGGAATATCCCTATCAGTCTGCATTCTGTATGGAAACGCAGGGCTATCCCAACGCCTGCAATGTGGATGCTTTCCCAACTATGACACTAAAGGCAGGGGAACATATGTGCACTCAAACCTCTTATAAATTTGAGGTAGTGCAATGATTATGTCGCAAAATAAGCTATACGCTTATGACATAAATTTTACTATGAGCCTACAACAAACAGGGTTTACAATATCAAAATAAAAATAGAAAGGTGCGATTATGAGTGTAATTGACCAAAAATTATCCGAAATACGTCAGCTTGTAGAGGACGGTATGACCTGCAAAAATGCCGCCCGCGCCTTGAAGATTATCGGCATAGACGGCTATGACGAGGAGTCTCTCAAAGAGTTCAAGCTGTGGAATGACTATATGCCGCTCGATATGGAGTATGACGAGTGCAGACGCAATCTGCACATGCTGTGGGATAGCGTTGACAGAGTGCCGCTCGGCGTAAACTGCGCGTTTGCCATTCCGTTCAGACAGATACTTGCAAAAAAACTCTTTAAGAGCTGCGGTGACGGATTTGTTGCAAACGAGGGCTGCCGCTTCAATTTTGCCAACAATATTGAAATTGGAAAGAACGTATCATGGAACGCGGGCTGCTATCTTGACGCCAAGGGCGGAATCAAGCTCGGTGATTTTTCAATGCTTACGGAGTACGTCAAGATTTTCACGCACTCGCACAGCGAGGGCGACCATATGGTGCGCGAGTACAGCGGCGTTGAGATTGGCGACTACGCAAAGGTGTACACGGCGGCAACCATACTACCAGGCGTAAAGCTCGGTACAGGTGCGATTGTCGCGACGGGCGCAATTGTCACAAAGAGCGTAGAGGACTTTACACTTGTCGGCGGCATACCTGCAAAGCCCATGCGCAAACGCAATTTTGACGGAAATGACTTAAAGGAAATGAACCAATATATGATGAAGGACAGACTTTTCCAAGTCTATGACGGCGAGTGAAAATAACCGTAAAAGAGCCAACCATAAAATATTAAAAGCGCATTCGTACAACGGATGTGCTTTTTTATAACTTTGTATGAAGAGAGTATAAAGCGGCTATTTGCTTGTCGTCTTTTCTGGCTTCAAATATCTATTTATGTGGACGAGAGTTTTTTTGAGATAGTGCGCCAATATTCTGTGTGCGAGAATATCCTTTTCAGATAGTGTAGAGTTGACCTCAATCGGTTTATATTTGGTACATTCGACTGGAAACAGTGAGTCCTGAATTTGTTCTTTTTTTGCGCAGCACAATCCATATCTTGATGTTACAACTGAGCCATTGTATGTAACGCTGAATAGTTGAATAAAGCGTTTACAGTTTTGACAAAGAATAGCGTCTTCTCTTTTCATATGTTTGTTCTATAATTCCTTTGCTAAAAGTAATGTGTATAGGAATATTATATTTCAGGCATTGCCTTAAAGTCAAGCATAAAACAGTTAATAACTGTAAATTAGTTTTGGAGTAGGCATTATGTACACATTAGAGCAGATTAGAAAAAGTTTAATTGATGCAATCAAGAATAGCGGCTTTACGCAGACTGAAATTGCAGAAAGATTGCATATTAAGCCGCAATCGGTTAATGATTATGTGAGGGGCAAGTCAATGCCTGCACTTGATACGTTTGCAAATTTGTGCGCAATACTTGATATTGAATCGGATTATATTCTCGGTCTTATAGATATCGAGGGCAACAAAACATATAAAAAGTAAGCTGTAAATCCCAATTTATTTCGTCATTGCTTTGTCGCTTCGCTCATTGCAATTTCGGTTGCAATTTATTTTTTGCGTTTTTTATGGAAGAGTCTATAAAACCAAACTTGGAATTCAAAATTTCTTAAAGCTCGTCTTTCTTCTTTAGTAAGCCATTCATCACAATCTGTTCCATCGAGTGTTGCAAATTTTTCGCAGGGTGGGGTATTTTTATTTACACATTTATTGTCAAGCTTACAATCTCCGTTACCGTCTTTGGTGAAAAACAATCCTCTATCTGTGACAATATGATGCCTACGAAAATGGATGCAATAGTAACACTTATTATTAGGCATGCTTTCGTCCATNTCATTTCTCCTTAGCTTCTTCTTAATCAATATAACACTTAGAATTCTAAGCGTAAATCATTTTACTTAAATATCTAAGTATAATTTTATATATGAANNAATTATTCTGCGAAAGATTGAAGGAGTTAAGGATAGAGCATGAGCTGAGTCAAGCCGAACTCGCAAAAAAGATAAATGTGAGTGACGGTACGATTTGCTTTTGGGAAAACGGTGTAAATGAACCTAAAATGACTTANATCATCCATTTGGCAGAGTATTTCAATGTGACAACTGACTATCTTTTGGGTGTGTCNGATTCATACTGATTTGCATTATTATCACAAACAAAAAGCACTCTCAAATGAGAGTGCTTTTTAAAATCTAATCGTTTAGAATATGCAAAACTTGGTTTTACTGCGCTTCNGAGGAAAGCTCTGCTTCAAGAGTTTCCGACGGCTCCAGATTTACGTCCGATTGCACACCGTCCGCACTNACNGGAGAGTCCGCTGNTTCGCCATTGGTGATAGNGGGAGTGCCGTCCATTTCGCCCTTGTACAGCAGCTTCAAAATAAGCGGCGTGAGCAGAGTGGTGATGATNATNAGTATCAAGCACGAATGGCATTATGCTTGGGTCTACAAGNCCGTTGTCAACGCCCTTTTGCGTACANACAAGCACGACCTCTGCGCGCACCATCATACCAACGCCAACGCGCAAGCTGTCCTTGAATGAGTACCTGCACATGAGTGCGCCAACTCCGCAGCCCACAACCTTGCCGAGTATACCNGCCANAATAAACGCGAAGCCAAAGCCCACCATTGCNCCCGTAATACCAGTGAAGTCCGCCGTTATGCCGATGTTGGCAAAGAATACGGGGGTGAAAATAAGATATCCGCTGACTTCGACCTTTCTGTCAATNTANTCGTGTTCTTTGACGGTTGAGAGTATTATACCTGCAACAAACGCGCCCGTTATGTCNGCAACGCCAAACCACTTTTCCGCCGCATATGCAAAGAAGAAGCATATCGCAAAGCCGATGATGGGAAGTCTGCGCGTGTGTGGGTGGCGCTTCTCTATGAAGTTGAGCAGGAAGTGAAGTCCTACGCCAATCGCGATAGCCGCCGCAAAGAAGCCTATCATCTTGCCGATTATTATGCCGACGTTTCCTACGCCGTTGCCGCTGTCAAGACTNATGAACAGCGAGAGCAGTATAACGCCGATTATGTCATCTAAAATTGCCGCCGAAATGATTGACGTTCCAACCTTTGAATTGAGCTTGCCAAGCTCCTTGAGCGCTGCAACCGTAATGCTGACGGACGTCGCGGCGAGTATNGTGCCGTAGAATAGGTTGGATATGACAGTGTGCTGTGACATATCCTTAAACTGACCGTTGAACGCCGATGCTACAAGGAAGCCGAANACCATCGGGAATATTACNCCCATTGCCGTAATCACAATCGAGGGGAGTCCGCACGTTTTGAATTGCTTCAAATCCGTACCAAGTCCNGCCGAGAACATTATGAGTATTACGCCAATCTTCGCAAGGAAGGAAAGACCGTCAAGGGTTGTACTTGTGAATATCGTNTGATTTGGGATATATTTGACAAGACCAATCAAAATACCTGCGATAATCATGCCGACNACCTGTGGCAGTCCCAGCTTTTTTCCGAGTAGTGAAAAGAATTTGCTCAGTAGCAGTATCAATGCCAAAGGCAACAGAATTTCAAAATATTCGACCGCTGATAGTGTTTGTATAAACATATTAACACCTCCAACTCTGTCTGTTATACGCTTTTCATCCCAATAAGTCAAGCAAAAAACGCNCTATTTGGCGTTGATNCTNNGTTNAANGCCTCNTTNCCNCNNNGTCATGTANTANNTNTACATTAGGCTNGTTCGNCAATNNGGCNTTTGNCNNGNCTNACANNCAAATATNNCGTTTTTTTATAAGCTATTTCTTANTATTCAGNCCATTTTTCGTGCCTAACATCCAAATATCACGTTTTTTTAGTAAGCTATTCCTTTAGNANAAAAATTCNGCCAAACCATCATAATACCTGCATTTCTACGCAGAGTAGAGCAAATNNNNGCCCTCAAATACACGAATTGTGTATTTTTTATTGACATGCCGCTTATACACTGCTAAGATATTATAAAGTATTATAATATACCATACTTTTCAGAGTGGCTTGGAGAAGGGTTTGGATACGTTGACGCTTTTCATAAGAATACTTGACGGTGTTGTACAGGGTGCGAAGGCAGTCGGGTTGTTGGCTATTCTGTTTTTGATGTTTTTCACAGTCAAGTCGTTGCCAAACCGTATGAACAGATTGCTTCAAAACACGGCTACGACTTGCTTTTTTATTGTCATTGCGGCAAGCTACGTTCATCAGACTTGCTTTGCCAACTTTGAATATACAAGGCTTATCGAATTGCTTTTCAGCCTAACGAGCGGCGTTTCGCTGTTTTTGGTGCTTGTCACGGCAGTATGCTGTCTTGACAGCCTGAGCCGCGGTTTGGTCATAAGCAAGATTGCCTTTTTGGCACAGTNTAACTCGAGATTTCAAAAATATGTAAGACGTGATGACGAGCGCTACATTTCCTCGTCATATCTTGAAACTACGCCAATTCTTTTGGCATGATTTTTATTTTTTTCAATTCGAAATTTTCATATGGCATTAGCATANAGGCTTATTGCCAAATAAAGCCGCGATTTAATTTTTTTCAATGCGGCAAAATAATAGGAGATACTTATGCTTACAATAAAAAATTTGGTAAAAACTTATCCGAAGAGCGATAGAGTCGCGGTTGACAATATATCATTTGAGTTGCGCCCAGGTGAGATTTTCGGCTTCCTCGGACAGAACGGCGCAGGNAAATCTACGACGATTAAGTGCCTTACGGGCATACTTCCTTTTGACAGCGGNACGATTGAGGTCTGCGGATACGACATAGTAAAAGAGCCTATCAAGGCAAAAATGAATATGGGCTACGTGCCTGACAACCACTCCGTGTACGAGAAGCTGACNGGCAGAGANTACGTAAACTACGTTGCCGACCTGTACGGCGTTCCGTCGGANATAAGAAAGGCGCGTATTGATAGGTTTGCAAAACTCTTCCGTCTTGATTTTGCAATTGACAGACAGATTAAGTCCTATTCGCACGGCATGAAGCAAAAAATTTGTATCATCGCCGCGCTCATACACGAGCCAAAGCTTTGGGTTCTCGACGAGCCGATGATGGGCTTGGACCCGCAGTCTACGGCGGAGATTATCGCTCATATGCGCGAGCACTGCGCAAAGGGCAATACGGTTTTCTTCTCAAGCCACAACCTCGACCTTGTAAAGAAGCTGTGCCACAGAGTCGCAATCGTCAACGAAGGCAAGCTCATAGATTTGGTTGAGCTTGAAAACAACGAGGAGAACAAGGCAAACCTTGAGGAAAGATTCTTCCGCATTACAGGCACGTACAACGAAAGGCTGTTTGAGGACTACATCGCGCAGGAGAGCGCGGATATGCGCCCCGAGATGCCAAGTGCCGCTACGACTGTAAAGAAGAAGGAATCCTTGAAGGACGGCATTGCTTCGCTTCTCAAAAACGTCAAGACAAAACTGTCGGGCAATGCTGAAAATGCAGAAGCTCAAAATGAGGATAACTCCAAAGTTGAGACAACCGAGCAAAGCGTAGGCGAGAGCAGCCTAAACGTACAGACGGCAAACGACGAAAACGGCGAGGGGGATGAGCAATGAAAGGCGAGTTTTCAATGCAGAGTGTAAGGACACTCTTCAAGTTGGACTTGCTTTCGCGCTTCGGCTCTACGCATAAGCGTGGAGTGAGGTATAGGATATGGCAGTATTCCAACTATCTGTTTTTGGCATTCGTTTACGCGGTGCTGTTGGTGGGTATTTACTATCTCACGGATATGTTCGTGAAAAACTCTCCGCTGCGCCTTGAATATCTGGTGCTCGTTGCAACTATCACGATAACCATTGCAACCATAATAAGCACCGGCACGGTCATAAAAAACCTGTATCAGAACGGCGACAATGAGATGCTTCTCAGATTCCCAGTAAGCGGAAAGGAAATTCTCGTTGCAAAGTCCATTTATTGTTATTTGCACAACCTCATCGTTTGCGCACTTATGATGATGCCNTTCTACATCATGTTCGGCGTTCTTACGCATGCAAGAGTAGGCGACTATTTTATGTACNTTTTCGTCGTCCTCTTCTCAACGCTGCTGCCGTTCTTTATAGCAAACATCATCGCAGTGCCAGTTATGAAGCTCATGAANTTGGTCAAAAACCAGTTCGTGCTTGTGCTTATNCTTACGATACTTGCGGTGTGCGGCGTGTTCGTATTCTATCTTACGTCACTCGGCACCTTCCTCAACTATCTGCGCAGCTCCAAGCAGGANTTNTTCTCCGAGGGCGTTATGGAGCATTTCAGAAATTTCGCCAATGCGGCATATCCATTTAAGTGGTATGGCGAGATTATAAACGGCAGACTGTACAGCGGATTGTCTACGGGNCAGCTCGTACTGCGCTTCTTCTATCTCTTCCTCTTGAACGGCGTGCTTGGCGTNATTGCGTATTTTGTTACNACACGCGAGTATTACAANACAATTCTTTACGGAATCGAAACGGAAAAGGCNTCCTTCCACAAAACCATTACCGATAAACAGCGCCGTCCTGCATGGGCTTTGTTCAGACGCGAGTTCTATCTGATACTTCGCAGCTTCAACTATTCCTTCCAATACTTCGCNATGGCGTGCGCNGCACCTATNATGGTGTTCTTCTGCAACCGCCTNGCNGCGACTATGGGTACGGAAACTGTCGGCGCACAGATTATGCCGGGCATTACGCTCATGGTTATAGTGGTGTTCATCACAATAATCGTGTCGTTTGCATCTACGTGTATTTCGCGTGAGGGCAATTGCTTCTATCATACGAAGATAATTCCCGTCAGCTANATGACGCAGACTCTTGTCAAGTTNGCGCTATACGCCGCAGTCGCTTCAATCTCCGTTGCGCTTTGCTGCATGGTGTCGGGTATATACTATACCTCCGACGCAGGCGGACACGCACTCAGTGCGCTTGACGTAGGCGCGATATTCGGCATATGCGAAATTCTCGTTTTGGCTATGACAAGCCTGTTTATGCTGCTTGACATAAAATCGCCTACCTTCAACGTAGGCGGCGACGGCGAGCTGGTTGCGGCAAACAAGAACGTCGCGCTTGCGGTTCTCGTCGGCATAGTTATCGCGGTGGTGTACGGCGTACTGACTATGGTGCTCGGCTTCTTCCCTGCGAAAATTGGAAGCTGGGAGATATCGTCATTTACGGGCGACCTCAGCAACGTGTATCTCATCCTTGCGCTCATATCACTTGTGCTGTTGGGAGCAAGCCTTTCGGCTCTGTTTGTCAACCTCAACAAGAAATATCAAAATATTATTCCGTAAGAGGAGGGTGTAAATATGAAAAAAGTAATGATTGGTCTCCTCATTCTGATACCTATACTTATACTTCTTATCGTGGCTGCGGTTACGAATTTTATATCAACAAGCGCGATTATAGCCGTTGACAATATCGCCGTCTATGAAAAGGGCACAACGGCGAATGCA
>JAAVHW010000028.1 GCA_014799525.1 Clostridiales bacterium
TGCTTGTCAACAGTAGCTTTCTTTTTTGTGCAAAGCCCTATATCGCACTTATCAAATTGCTTGTAGCCCTTTGTGTAATACGGCTTATAATGCTTGCATCTGTAACAATGTTTATCTTCCATTATTTCATCCTCGTCGATTTGATACTAATATTTTACAGACAGAAAGCGTCTAAATCAAGGCTTTTAGATAAATTTTATCTAAAATTCAAATTATGAATGTGATTTTTGCAGAAAGATTAAGAGATTTAAGAAAAGAGAAGGGCTTGAGCCAAGATGAGCTTGCAAAAGTGCTAAATTTAACACAGCGCAAAATTTCATATATGGAAACGGGGCAATATGAACCTGATTTGAAAACGCTTTGGGAAATAAGTAATTATTTTGAAGTTAGTTGTGATTATCTTATCGGCAAGTCAGAAATCTAAAACGACATTGTTATGGGCAGTCAGTAAACAGTAAGCACGCGAAGCGTGCAAACCAAGCAAAATATTGCGCGGAACAGGGCAGTTGTTTACAACGATATTTTGAGTTGATAGCAAGCAATGTTTTGCGCGGTAGAGGACTAAAAATTCGCACTAAAAGAAAGGCACTCTCAAATCGAGAGTGCCTTCAAAATAGTGCAAATTTTTAGTCAGCCTTGTATGGAAGCAGAGCCATAACTCTTGCTCTCTTGATGGCGTTTGCGAGGGGACGTTGATGCTTTGCGCATACACCGCTCATACGGCGAGGCAAAATCTTGCCTTTTTCCGTAATAAATCTTCTGAGCTTTGCAACGTCCTTATAGTCAATCTCGGTTGCGTGTTCTACGCAGAATACGCAAACTTTCTTTTTGGGCGCTCTTTTGGGAGGGCGCGAGGTCTTTACTTCATCAGCCATTTTTGTTTCTCCTTAATAATTAGAATGGAAGGTCGTCGTCGATGGGCTTGAGGTCGTCGAAGTCGGCGGTGTCTCTGTCATCATCGTTCTTTGTGGAGAGGAATTGTACCTCGTCCGCGGCGATTTCCGTCACGTAACGGCGAGAGCCGTCCGGTGCGTCGTAGGTTCTTGTCTGAATGCTGCCGCAGATTGCCGCACGGCTTCCCTTTTTGAGATAGCGTGCGCAGTTGTCGGCCTGCGTTCTCCAAACTACGATTTGCAAAAAGTCTGTTTCTCTCTTGCCGTCTTTTGCCGCATAGTTGCGAGATACCGCGAGGGTGAATCTGCAAAACTTGATGCCGCTTGTGGTAGAAGACAGCTCGGGGTCCTTGGTCAGATTGCCAATCAAAAACACTTTGTTCATAATTTTCTCCTTACTTCTTGATAATCATCTGTCTGACTATCGTCTCATCATTGCGCATTTGTCTGTTGATTTCTTCCTGAGCGTCGCTTGTGCAGGTCACGTTCATCAAAACGTAGAAGCCCTCGGTCTGCTTTTCGATTTCGTAAGCGAACTTCTTCAAGCCCCACTTTTCAACCGATTCCACAGTGCCGCCGAGAGTACCTGTCAAGTTCTCGAACTTCTCGACAACCTTATTCTTTTGGTCGTCATCAACGTCGGCGCGAATAATGTAGAGAATCTCATACTTATCCATGCTTATACCTCCTTATGGTCTATTGTCCCTTGCGGGAAAGGATTGTGTACCCGAAAAATTCAGATACGATATGTATAATATAATATATAAAATATTTTGTAAAGCAAAAGCGCGGAGATTTTCAATTTTGTTGAGCATCAATTGGAATATAGTATTATTTTTTTCGACATTGACGTATTTGGTTGCTTTTTTATGCGAGAAGTGCTAACACAATATAGCGATAATAATTGTTTTATAAATACCTTATAAAATATATTATCTTTATAATACCTTAAATAGATAGGTTGGGCGCAACTCAACAAATAGGTCGGTGGAGAATATGTTGAAATTTAAGCGCGAAATGGATATGACAAAAGGCGGAGTGATGGGGAAGCTCATTGCTTTTACGTTGCCGCTCGCGCTGTCGGGAATATTGCAGCTGCTGTTTAACGCCGCCGACTTGGTTGTAATCGGGCAGTTCTCCGAAACTGGTGCGGAGTCGCTCGCGGCGGTCAGCTCCAACAACGCGCTCATAAGCCTTATCATCAACGTGTCGATAGGACTGTCGGTTGGCGCGAACGTGGTTATGGCGCAGTCGATAGGCTCGCGCGATATGGATAGGGCGCAAAGAACCTTGCATACCTCTATATTGCTGTCGCTCATATGCGGCATTATCGTCGCGTTCGTTGGCGCGTTCTGCGCAAGATACTTCCTTGAATGGATGAACACCGACCCCGTAGTGCTTGACAAGGCTACGGTTTATCTGCGCATATACTTCATCGGCGCACCTGCCAATATCGTGTACAACTTCGGCGCGGCTATCCTGCGTGCAAAGGGCGATACAAAAAGACCGCTTATATTCCTTTTCATAGCAGGTGTACTCAACGCAGGTCTAAACCTCATATTCGTTATATTCGCACATCTCGACGTCGCGGGCGTTGCGCTCGCAACGATAATATCGCAGTACGTCTCCGTCGTGCTTGTCATAGTTGCGCTGCTCAAGGAAAAGGACTATTGCAAGCTTATCATTCGCAAGCTCGCAATAAAGAAGCGCGAGCTTTTGGATATTTTAAAGGTAGGCTTGCCATCGGGCATACTCTCGTCCTTCTTCTCCGTCGCAAACGTAATCATTCAGTCGAGCATAAACGGCTTTGGCTATCAGGTTATGGCTGGCAACTCAACGGGCGCAAGCCTCGAGGCGTTTGTGTACACGTCCATGAACGCCGTATCCAATGCGGCAACCACGTTCACAGGGCAGAACGTGGGCGCAAAGCGCAACGACAGAGTGCCGTCAATACTGACAAACAGTTGCATAATCACAACCTTTATAAGCGTGGTGCTTGGTGGCATAATTTTGCTGTTTGGCGAGCCGCTTGCCTCGCTGTATACTCGCGACCCCGCCGTCGTAGCCTACGCCCTTGACAGAATGAAGATAATACTGCCAATATACTTTGTGTGCGGAATGGTTGAGAATTTCGTTGGCTGCCTGCGCGGAATGAACTACGCAATACTGCCAATGATTCCGTCCTTCCTGTGCGTGTGCGTATACCGCATAGTGTGGGTGTATACGATTTTCAAAACCCAGCACACAACGCTTATCCTGTATCTGTCCTATCCGATAAGCTGGCTTTTGAACCTCGTCATGGACGGCATAATGTACTACTACGCCTATTCAAAGACTATCCGCGTAAGCAAAACGATGCGCGATGACAGAAACACCTTGGAATACGTCCGAACGTAGCCAGAATGCGTGCGCACATAGCGGATTTGATGATTTTATTCATATATTTTGTTGTAAGCAGTAAAAGCCAATAATGTCATAACAAAGATTTAATAATACTAAAAGCCACAGTTAAACCGTGGCTTTTGTAATATTAGTGACCTATTAAAAATATTGCCTTAAAGCGTAATCGGAAGAAGTCAGGCGCACGAAGCAGGGATTGCGACAATTACAGCCACGGGTGAATGTTTTACCAATAATAGCCGTTGGTTGCAATCAGCAGAAGCCAACCACGCGAAGCGTGTTATTCCTCGTCGGGGAGGGAGTCGATTTCAGCGGTGGATTGGCGCTCGCCAATGGACATATCGTTTATGCCGTAGGTGCGCACGTCAAAGCTGCCGTCCTTAAGCATAACCTTTACGCGGGCGGTTTGCTTNATGAGGTCGTTNGACTCAACCGTGCCNTCGCCGTCGGGAGTTTTGACCTTGCTTCCCACCTTGGGCATGAGCTTGTACACNTCGCTNTAGTAGGCGTTTTCGTACTTCAGGCAGCACATAAGTCTGCCGCATACGCCGCTTATCTTTTGCGGATTNAGGGAAAGNCCTTGCACCTTTGCCATTTTTATGGAGACCTTTTCAAAGTCGGGAAGGTGAGTGGTGCAACAGCANGCTCTGCCGCANGGCGCGAGTGCGCCGCGCATTTTCGTGTCGTCGCGCTCGTATATCTGGCGAAGCTCNATGCGGATTTTGAATATGGACGCGAGTACGCGCACAAGCTCGCGGAAGTCAACTCTGCCTTCTGCGGTGAAGTAGAAAATGAGNTTNGAGCGGTCGAAGGTGTANTCCGCGTCAACGAGCTTCATTGAAAGATTCATCTCGTTTACCTTTTCGCGGATAATCTTGAGTGCTTCNAGTTTGTCCTCNGCATTCTTTGCAAGCTGCGCTCTGTCCGCGTCCGTAGCCTTGCGGAGTACNGGCTTAAGCGGCTGTACTATCTCGCTGTCNGGCACGTCCTTGTTGGCNATTGTCACAACGGAAAACTCCGGTCCGCGAGAGGATTCAACGATAACCTCGTCGCCCTCGGCGCAGGTGAGTCCGTTGGGAGCAAAGTAGTATACCTTGTTGCTGTTCTTAAATTTTATACCTATGATTTCGGGCATTTGTGCCTTACCTCCAATATAGAAAATAGCAGATTGTCTACGGCGGACAGCGCGTTTACGTTGAGAGATAGCTGNCTGCGCGTATCGTTTATCAATGCGAGTATTTTTGATAGCGCGAGGGGNGAGTAGCTCTCGGCAAGCGTNNCGATATCTCCATACGCATGCTTTGAGAGTATCATGCCCTCATCCTTTTGCACGACGAGAATATCTCGTATGATTATTGACAGAACGTCGAGAAATTCACCNATATTATCCTGATTTNCAATAAGGCTGTCAAGGCNGACGATATCCGAGCTTCGTCCAAGGCTCTTGAGCGTGTCGAGTGCGGAGTTGAAGGTTGCGGCATACTTNGGAGACGCGGCAATCTTGCGAGCCTTGCCGAGCATNCCCTCGCAGCATGCGGCAGCAACCGTACTCATATCCTCGTTGTAGCNGAGGGATAGCATAGTATCGTATATGGTTTTNTCNTCAAACAGGTCGAGGTGAATGCTGCGCGAGCGTGANTTTATCGTGTCGAGCATAGCCGACTCGTTNGCAACGCCAAGGAATATCGTCACTCCNTCGGGCGGTTCCTCAAGAGTTTTGAGCANCTTGTTTTGCGCCTGCACGTTCATAAGGTCGGCGCGGTGTATGAAATACAGCTTGCGCCCCGACAGCGATTTGATNTACACAGACGACAGCATTTTGCTTATATCGTCAACCTTTATCTTGTCGCGCTTTTCGTTGATATGAAANACGTCGGCGTTGTTGCCGTGCAGTATCTTTCTGCATTCGGCGCATCCAAAGCAAGCGGAGTTATCGTTCTCGCAATACNCCGANGCGGCNATNAGTGTGAAAAATTCTTCTACCACGTCGTCGTCGCTTGAAATTATCGCATAGGCATGACCAAGCCCAACCTTGAGGTCGCTCAAAATAAATTTGTAGGCTTGCGTGCCTTTTAATGCTGATTCAAATGCGAGTGCGCTCACTTTATCAAACCTCTTTCACGCATAAGCGATATAATCTTCTCNGAAGTGACGTTTTTGTCAATATCGGGTTTTATTGGTACNATTCTGCCNTTTGAAATGGCGATTTCGTCCAAAAAGCCTTGATATACCTTGTCAAAAAAGNCGTTGGATTCCTGCTCCAANCGGTCGTCATTGCGCTTCGTGCGCCATGAGTGTTCGGGNCTCAAATCAATAAACACNGTGAGGTCNGGCAAACATCCGTCAATCGCNGGCGNGTTTATTTGCTTTATAAGCTCCGCNCCCATATCGCGGCCGTAGCCTTGATACGCAACCGAGCTNTCNACATACCTGTCGCATATGACAAGNTTGCCTTCNGCGAGTGCGGGNTTTATAACCTCGCGCACCANCTGCGCACGGCTTGCGGCATACAGCATAGCCTCTGTCATNTACGTCATCTGCGTGTTGGCAGGGTCGAGTATGACGGCGCGAATCTGCTCNGATATATCCGTGCTGCCTGGCTCGCGCACGTACACCGCACTTTGTNCCGTTCTNTCAAGATATTCCTTTAGTAGCCTAAGCTGTGTGGACTTGCCCACACCCTCGCAGCCTTCAAAAGATNCAAACATNTTGTTTTTCATTTTCCTGCAACCGCATGCTATAGCAAACCGTATTGCNNATGNNANNNNAAGCNCGCGCCGNTTGCAGGAAATATCCCCATTTTGTGTGATTTATATATTATAGCACGCTTTANNTATTTTCACAAGGGCGGNGACNNACTTTTCAAGTATTTCAATTGTCNAATGGCGAATCCTATTTTTGGGNATTTCGACAAAATTCGACAAAAGATATGTAAAACGGTTTACAAAATCTCAAACAAGTAGTATAAGAAANTTGTTTCGTTGTAAACGAAATGTCAATATGCACAAAAGAGGAGAAATGAGAATGAATGGCAAAAGAGGCTGTAGGGGTGTCGTGGGCAGACACTTATTTTTTTATGTGTTGATAATTGTCATTATGNTTGCAAGCATCGTTATGCTCGCCGCGTGTGACGATNCGGATNCGATGAGCGCAGGAANTGACAATNCAGGCACAATCACGGATAACAACACCTCAANCGGAGACGTCGAGAATGGCGACGATAATAATGNCGATGACNATACGCCAAATGACGGCGATACTTCAAACAGCGATAAGGATGACAACAACTCGGATAATAACGGCAAAGACGACGATAAATCGGATGACGACAATAAGCAAGATGAAATGAAGGAGATGTCCATTGAGGTTAAGGACGCCTTTTTTATTTATGACGGACTTTATCACGGAATCTCAATTGAGGGAATTCCCGANGGCGCGAAGATAGAGTANGAGGGNGCGCACGAGTATAAGAACGCTGGCGTGTATGAGATAAAGGCGAAGATAACCGNNGACGGATATAAGGATAAGCTGGTTGCGGCAAGGCTTGAGATTGCAAAAAGAAAGCTGGACGAGNACGGTATATCCTTTGAGGATATGNCCTGCATTTGGGACGGCGAGGAGCATAGTATTGCGGTGTCNGGTGAAATTCCTGCGGATATAACGGTGACGTACACCAACAACGGGCAGGTGGATGTCGGCGTATACGAGGTGGTTGCAAGCTTTGACACGCACGGCAATTATGAGGATATTGCCGATATGCGCGCGAAGCTTTGTATAAACGAAAAATTTTACAGTGTGATGTTTATTGATGACGGCGAAGAGAAAACCGTCATACAGGTCGGACACGGAAAGGGAATAANGGATATGCCCATNCCCACACCAAAGGCNGGATATACNGTAAGGTGGGAGGATAAGGATTTGCGNGCGATAACGGAAAATATGACNGTGCTTGCAGNGTATACGCCGATAACCTATGCAATATCGTATGACGCATGCGGCGGACTNAANGATGTGCGAAACGCCGCGAGCTATACGGTTGAGGATGCTGGGACTGAAATTTATGCCGCGCATAGAGAGGGGTACAGGTTTGTATGTTGGACGGATGAGGAAGGAAGCGCTGTGAGCGCAATAAGTGCCGAATGGTTGAGAGATATAGAGCTATCCGCAGAGTGGGAGGCTGAAGTTTATGAGATAGACTACGTGCTTGGCGGCGGAGATAATGACGAGCGCAATGCTATGCGCTATACCGTTGAGGATGACGGCATGGTTTTGTATGACGCGCATAGGGACGGCTACGTGTTTGAGGGCTGGTATAGCACGGCGGACTGTAGCGGTGATAGAATTGAAAGCATATGCGGACTATGGATGGATAACGTTATTCTATATGCTAAATGGAGTATTGAGGAATACGAGATATGCTACGTGCTTGGCGGCGGTGAAAA
>JAAVHW010000029.1 GCA_014799525.1 Clostridiales bacterium
TTGCCGTTTGCAAAGCTTGCATGGATGAGGTTGGTCGTCTGCTTCGTTGCGAGGTCGATTGTTCTTACATAAGCGTAGAGCTGAGTTTGATTTGCTTCCTTTTCAGCAGAAGTGTTTGCATTTTCATCCTCAACAACGGTTGCACCGCCAACGAGGTCGATTTGACCTTGGAAGCCAATTTCAACTCTGTGGTTGAGAACTTCGTCCTTGCCCTCTACTGCTTCATCGTCACCAAAGAGCTTGTTTGCGTCCTTGATTGTGATGCCGCTGACTTCAAACGCAAACTGCTCGTCAAGAGCGATTGTCGTCTTGTAGTCTGCAGGATTGATTTGAACCTTGTTTTCATCACTTGCCTTTGCAATCTTCAAGGAGCTGAACGTGATGGCAATTTCGGGGACTACCGCCACACCAATTTCAGTGCCGGGCACCGTCAGATTTGTCGTAAGACCGCCAAACATTGCGGAAATTGTGAAGTCCTGAATTGCGTTGTCCTTCTTGTTGAAGGTGAATGCGAGCTCACTGTCGCTCTTGCCAAAAAGGTTTGCAAGGATGTTCGGGTTTTCGGGATTGGTCATATAATAATATTCATCCCACAAATCATCTTTGGGTCGAGTTACAGATTTGCTGCTGTCTACTGTACCGTCCTCCTTAAACTTCACACTGTAAACCGCGTTATATGGTGCTGCCTGTTTCCTATGCTCTAAATACTGTTCCTGACTTTCAAACTTAGCATACTTGTCGGCACCGTTCAACATTCCGTCAACCGTATCTACAACAAGGTCAATTGTCTCACTTTTTAGTGCAGCCTTGTTGGTCGTCACACCCGTTGTCGGGTCAGTGACGCTTTCGGCAGTAAGGAATCCTTGAAGTAAATTTGATGAAAGCACTGCAAGAAGGTCGATGTTGCCATTCTTGTCAAACAGGGACTGACCTGGGTCAAGCACCCAGCCTGCTATCATACCAGCATATTCTCCCAAAAGCTCCTGCAGGTTCAAGCCGAACATTGACGTTACGCTTGTAATGAGAGTGTTGAGAGTCCAATCCTTGCCAAATGCGCCCGTGATGCCGTTGATGATGGCGTTTGCATCCAGCGTCTTTTCTCCAATGGTAAGGAGGTCTTTGTCAAGCAAACCAGGGATTTCCGCAGACAATTTGCCCTCTTTGCCCATGACCTCATTCCAGACAGTGGATACAAGATTGTGGGGGAGCTTGATGTTTTTGCCGCCAAAATCAAAGTACAGATTGTCAAGGTCGCGTGCAAGCAGGTACATTGAGAAGATTTCAGTGTGCTGCTTGTCAGACGGGTCATAAAGCTTAATCTTGAGAGCCGTGTTGTCCGCCGTCTTTTTGGTTCTGCCAACGACTGCCTGAACGTCAAAGCCGAAGTCAATCTGATGAACCAATGACTTGTTCTTTTGATTGCGAGTGTTGATTGCAAGCTCCAAGCCAAACTCAAGCGCGATATCGTCAGTTTCGCCGACTTCCTCCGAACCAATATGTGACGTCACCGTCCACAGCTCGTTGAAATACTGCGACACAGTAAATCCAGTTACAGGTGTTGGTTTGTCTGTTGGGTCTGGTGTTGGGTCTGGTGTTGGGTCTGGCCTGTCACAAGCGACCAACGTGAAGACCAGCAACAAAGCCATAACCACAATCAACAAAGGTTTGATAAATGATTTCTTCATAATTTCCTCCTGAAAGAATCATCGCCGACGGTTTCCGCCGACATTTTACAGTTATATAGTAATTATATTATACAGAAAAATTAAAGTCAATATACGAAAGTAAAAAAACAACGTACTTGTGCGCATACTTGCCGTATTTTTGCACATATGCAAAATTCCACACACAACAGCTCACAATTTGACGGTTTTGCGCATACGTTGTGAGTTTTGCACACTTCGTGTGTTTGCTGTTTACTGTCGTTCTCTATCTTGCTATTATTGTCATCACTATGATGGGACTCAACAAAGCAGTCCGTCAACGGGGATAATCGCACCCGACATATATTCGCACTCCGCGGCAAAAAGTATAGCCCCAGCAACCTCTTCCGCACGTCCGAGTCTGCCAAGAGGAATGCTGTCGCGCACGAGCGCGGCTACCTCGTCATCTGAATACACCTTCATCATATCCGTGTCGATTGCCCCTGGTGCTATGGCGTTTACACGCACTCCGTTCAGCGCAACCTCTTTTGCGAGCGCTTTGGTGAAGCCAATCACTGCAGCCTTTGCCGCCGAGTACGCAACCTCGCCGCTCGCGCCGTATCTTCCCCACACGGACGTGAGATTGACAATGCTTCCGCTCTTTCTTGACAGCATATCGGGAAGCACTACCTGCACTGCGTTGAAAACTCCGTCCACGTTCACCGAGAAGCACTCGCGCCAGTCCGCCTCGCTCATATCAATAAGCAATTTATCCATAGAAACGCCCGCGTTGTTGACAAGGATATCAATCCTACCAAAACGCTTTTTTGCGGTATCTATCGCACTCAAAACGCTATTTCTGTCACGCACGTCACATGGAACCCCCAGCACTCCGCCAAGCTCTTTAAGCTCATCGACAAGCGCATTTGCTCTTGCCTCATTTTTCAGATACGTAAAAGCTACGTTATACTTGCCTGCCGCAAGCCTTACAAGCGCTTCGCCTATCCCTCTGCTTCCGCCCGTAATAAAAATTGTCTTTGTCATAAATTTCTCCTTTCAAGCACATTTCAAGCACCTAAAATGAAATAGCCCCCTCTTTCCCTTCGGGTATTTCTCCCACCGTTCGGAAAACCAACGCTCCTTACAAAAGTGTTCATCGCTCACGGGGGAGACAATCGGCACTCGCCTACTGCCATAGAGCACTCTTTATTCCACTCGGTCGCAGACGAAACAAACAACACGCTTCTGCTCCCTTGTACTTTGTTGCACTTACTCTACTTGATTTTACAACTACCGTCTTGCAATGAAATATGCTGTCCAATCAAGCAGGCGAAGCCTGGCTCGGCACTCACTTGGCGCGCGCCCTGCACGCGCAGTGCAGTCTCTTGAACAACTACTCGTTATATAATAAACAAATTATCCCATAAAAAAGGGCGGAATACTCCGCCCCTCTGCATAAGCTTTTAGATTACTCTTCGTCCTCTTCTTCCTCTTCCTCGCGCTCAAAGCCGATATAGGTGCTTTCCGCNTCCTTTTCGTCCTTGTTGAAGGTCTTGATNTTNACNACGTGAGTGTANTTTTCGTCNTCNGTTGCAAAGAAGAACAGATTGTCNCCAATGAAGTCAAGCTTCAAGCCGTCAACCTTGATGCCCTCTTCCATGATAGGCGTTTGGTTGTTNACCTTTTTGTTGTAGGTTATCTTGTAAAGCGTCTTTGCGCTTGAGCTTGCCGTAACGTANGCATAGCCGTCCTTTACGTACCAAACCGTCTGAGACGTCGTTGTAACTTGGTGCGGGTCCTCTGCGTTCTCGCCATTGTACCAGCAATANACNCTGTCCTTGTTGTACGCGAGNGCGCCCTCAGCATATCCAAGTGGGAACAGCGTCGTAGAACCAAGCGTATTGAGGAGCTTGTGNGTGTTTTTGAAGTCGTCCGCCTTTGCGCAGAACAAGCCNACCGTCGTGTCGGAGTCCTTCATGTAGGTCATCGTGTAGTACAGCGTAGCCTTGCCATCNGCCTCAACGNACATATCCTGCAGCGTGTACTTGTACACCTTTTGCGGATTCATTTCCGCACTCTCGCCCGTTTCAAGGAAGGTGTTCTGCGTTGCAAGNGTACGCTCGTTTGTTCCGTCATACTTGACAGCCTTGAGCATGTTGTAATTTTTGTAGCTCTCCGTGCCAGTTGCGCTTTGCGTATAGAAGATATCCTCGCAGCCGTACTTCCACTTGACAGACGTTACGCTTGTTGCGATGTCGCCCTTCTTTGAGTTGTCCGTGCTGTCGGAGCTCTTCTTTGTCTGCAAGCCAGCAAAGTCAAGATAGCTTATCGTGTTTGACGTGTAGTACAAAACGCGGGTGGGGAAGAAAATATACTCCGCACTNCGCGAGCCTATCACGCCAAGACGCTGCGTCACAGAACCGTCTATCTTTGTGCGCATGAAGTCCGTGTTGGTTGTGGATGCATTGCCGTATTTGTCCTTGTCGTAGTTGGGCGTTGCATAGTAAATCCANTCGCCATAGATTGCAAAGCCCGTGCTTGTTGACACGTTGTATATGCTCTTGGGAACTACGACCTTTGTCGTCTCGTTATTCACCGTGCCGTCCTCGTTAAGCTCTGCACGGACGATGTTCTGAAGNGTGGGCTTGCCCCAGGTGTTATCTGCGTCACTACCCTCGTAGCCGTTGATATAGTACAGNTATTTGCCCTGCTTTACGGCATATCCGCCATTGGACTCAACGGTAGCGTTCGGCTCACCGCCGCCAATCCCGTCAAACTTGTAGGGATTACACGCCACAAGACACGCCGCGCATATTGCCACAAGCGCAAGCACTGCTATCAAACTGATAAGTTTCTTTCTCATACATTTCTCCATAGGGGCTTGCCCCTTTGTTTTGCTATAATTGTTTGCTAAATATTGTTTATTTAAGCTTGNNTTTTATTTTCTGNCNCAACNANTTTNATNTGNACNTCATCNANTTGNTTNTGNGTNACCGTGGACGGCGCNCCCATAAGTATATCNCGCGCNTTTCTGTCCATCGGGAAGGTGATTATCTCCCTTATGCTCTGNTCGCCGCAAAGCAGCATGACCATTCTGTCAACACCGGGCGCGATTCCCGCGTGAGGAGGTGCGCCAAACTTGAACGCGTTGTAAAGCGCGGAGAATTTCTCCTCTATCACCTCTTTGCCGTAGCCGACAATCTCAAAAGCGCGTTCCATAATGGCAGGCTCGTGATTGCGCACNGCACCCGAGCTAAGCTCCACGCCGTTGACAACGCTGTCGTACTGATACGCAAGTATGTCAATNGGGTTTTTGGTGTTCAGTGCTTCAAGTCCGCCCTGCGGCATAGAGAATGGGTTNTGGCAGAAGCCNAGGTTGCCGTCATCGTCGTACTCGTACATCGGGAAGTCCACAATCCAGCAGAAGCGGAAAGCGTTCTTTTCAAGAAGGTCAAGCCCTACGCCAAGCTCTGTACGAATNTANCCNGCCTGTTTTTCTACGCCCTTGTCCTCTGCAAGTATAGCAACAAATCCGCCCGCTTGCAAGTCAAGTCTTTCCTTGAGCTTATCCGCAACGTCTACGACAAACTTGGATATGCCGCCGACGGGNGCACNGCTCTCNTCCAGCTTGAACCAGTACATATTGCTTGCGCCGTTCTGCTTTGCCTTTTCGGTAAGCGCGTCAATCCACTTTCTCGTTTCCGTAAAGCCATTGACTGCGATAGCCTTTATCGTCTTGCCCTCTTCAAAGAATGGGGCNTTATTCACGAGTATATCCGTAACGTCCTTGACAAGCAGCGGATTGCGCAAGTCGGGCTTATCCGAACCGTAGTCGCGCATTGCGTCGCGGTATGCTATGCGGCGGAATGGACCTTCGTCNACCTTGCTGCCCTTTGGCGCAAACTGCTTGAATACGCCGCTAAGCACCTGCTCCATAACCGCAAATACGTCCTCTTGCGTTGCAAAGCACATCTCNGTGTCAAGCTGATAGAACTCACCNGGGCTTCTGTCCGCACGTGCGTCCTCATCGCGGAAGCANGGTGCAATCTGGAAATACTTGTCGAAGCCCGAAGCCATAAGCAACTGCTTGTACTGCTGCGGAGCTTGCGGCAACGCATAGAAATGACCNGGGTANAGNCTTGACGGCACGATATANTCTCTTGCGCCCTCGGGGGAGCTTGACGTAAGTATCGGCGTGGTTATCTCAAGGAAGCCAAGNTCCGTCATCTTGTTNCGAAGCCAGCTTACCACCTTGGAGCGGAATACAATCTTGTCCTTGACCTCGGGGTTGCGCAAGTCGAGGAAACGGTATTTAAGCCTTACGTCCTCGCGTGATTGCGTAGAGGTTGCAACCTCAAAGGGAAGCTGCTCNTAGCACTTGCCAAGCACCTCGATATGCTCGGGCTCTATCTCGATAAGTCCTGTCGGCATCTCGGGATTGGGTGCGCTGCGAAGCACCACCGTACCCTCAACAGACACCGTGCTTTCACGCGGAATGGCGCGAAGCTGTGCCTTNTTATCCTCATCTGCAACAACGACCTGCGTATATCCGTANAAATCTCTCAATACAAAGAAAATCACNGCGCCCAAGTCGCGTATACTGCTAAGCCAGCCGCACAGNCTGACNTTCTCGCCGACGTTGCTATNNCTNAGCTCGCCGCAGTTGTGTGTCCTCATTATCATATTTCTTTCTCCTCAGCTAAGTAATGCTTAGAGTNGCTTTGTTTTAAAGTAGCTTTATTCCGTTTTGCTCGCACTCGGTTTTTGTCTTATCATCCCAGAGTCCGACCTGCACTTCACCGATATGCGCCTTTTGCAAAAGCAGCATGCACATATTCGATTGTCCGATGCCGCCGCCGATTGTCAGCGGAAGCTCGCCGTCTATCACCTGTCTATGGTACTCATATTCCAGCCTATCCGTAGTNCCTGCAATTTCGAGTTGGCGTTTAAGNCTCTCGCCGTCCACTCTCACGCCCATGGANGCAACCCACAAGCCGTCGTCAAGCACTTCGTCATAGAATATTACGTCNCCGTTCAGCGTCCAATCGTCATAGTCGGGCGCTCTGCCGTCATGCGGCTTTCCGTCGGATAGCNCACCGCCAATATTCATCAAAAACACGGTGCCGTATTCCTTTGCAAGCGCGCGCTCCCTCTCATGCGCGTCAAGATTGGGATATCTGTCAAGCGCGTCCTGCGAAGTCACAAACGTAACTTCCTTTTTGAGCGTGAGGTCTATCAGCGGAAAGTGCGCCTTTGTTTCGGCAAGCGTTTCCACTATCGCGGCAACGACTCGCATAACCGCCATTTTGAGGAAATCAACGTTTCGCTGTCCGCGGCTTATCACCATTTCCCAGTCCCACTGGTCGACGTAAACGCTGTGCGTATTGTCGCACTTGCCGTCACGGCATATGGCGTTCATGTCCGTATAAATTCCCTCGCCGCTTCTGAATCCGTAGCGCTTGAGCGCAAGCCTCTTCCACTTTGCAAGCGAGTGTACTATCTCCGCTTTCGCGCCGCCCAATGCCTCTACGTCAAATACGACAGGTCTTTCTACGCCGCGGAGATTGTCGTTTATGCCCGTGCCGCTCATAAGGAACAGCGGAGCGGATACTCTCTCGAAGCCGAAGTTTCTCACCAAATGCTTTTGAAAGGTGTCCTTGACAAACTTTATCGCCTTCTCCGTTTCACGAGTGCTTAGCTTTGACTTATACCCCTTGGGAATAACGGTCATCTTTCCCCCACCACACTTTTGATTACATCAAATCGCCTGCGGTACGCGCATAAAGCTGCACGTCGCGGATATTGCCGATGCCCGTCACGTACATGAGTATACGTTCAAGACCAAGACCAAAACCGCTGTGAGGTACACTGCCGTACTTGCGTAAGTCAAGATATCCTTCATAATCGGCAAGGTTCATACCTCTTTCTTCCATAGCGGATTTGAGCTTGTCATAATCTGCTTCACGCTCACTGCAACCGATAATTTCACCGACGCCAGGCACAAGCAGGTCTGTTGCCGCAACCGTAAGTCCGTCGTCGTTTTGCTTCATATAGAAGGACTTTATCTTCTTTGGATAGTTGGTGACAAACACAGGCTTGTTGAAAACCTTTTCCGTGATATATCTCTCGTGCTCGGACTGTAAATCAAGTCCCCACGCTACGGGATACTGGAATTTTACGCCGCTGTTTTCAAGAATCTTTATCGCCTCGCCGTAGTCAAGCACAACAAAGTCGCTGTCCACAACGTGCTGCAGCTTCTCGCGCAAGCCCTCCTCAAACGCCTTTTCAAAGAAAGCAAGCTCCTCGTCGCACTCGTCAAGCACAGCCTTGATGATATACTTTATCATATCCGTCGCAATGCCGATAATGTCGTCGAGCTTGGCAAACGCAACCTCGGGCTCTACCTGCCAGAACTCCGCCGCGTGTCTTGGCGTATTGCTGTTCTCTGCGCGGAAGGTAGGTCCAAACGTATATATCTTGCCCATCGCCATTGCCGCAACCTCGCCCTCAAGCTGTCCGCTGACGGTAAGTCCCGCCTTGCGCTTGAAGAAGTCGTTGGCGATATATTCCGCCTCGTCCTTTGCGGTCTTTGCGTCCGCATAGCCGTTTGTGGTTACGCGGAAAATTTCACCCGCGCCCTCGCAGTCGCTGCCCGTGATGATTGGCGTATGAATATAGCAAAACTCTCTTTCTTGGAAAAAGCGATGTATTGCAAAGCTCAGCTTAGAGCGTACGCGAAGCATTGCGTTGAACGTATTTGTACGCACACGCAGTTGCGGAATCGTGCGCAAAAACTCCATCGTGTGATATTTCTTTTGAAGCGGATAATCCGCAGGACAGTCGCCAAGGAGTGAAACGCTCTCTGCATTGAGTTCATACTCACCCTCTTTCATTGCCTTTACGACTACGCCGTCCGCCGTAATTGCAACGCCGTTTTTCATAACTGGCGCAAGCGTTTCGTCATCAAACTTGGATTTGTCGATAACGACCTGCAGATGCTTGAGCGACGTGCCGTCGTTTATTGCAAGAAACGCCATGCTCTTGCTGTTGCGCGCAGTACGCACCCAGCCTGCAACGGTTACGGTCTTGCCCTCATATGATTTTCCGTCTTTGAGAATTTGCGAGATATCGAGGTTTTTCATTTTCCACTCCGAGATATTGTTCAGAACATTACTGTTTCAGAATATCATTTATGTTTTATAATTATATATACATAAACTTTATTTGTAAAGCACTTTCGTGCGCACGCGTAAAATTTTCATCCTCACACTTCGTGTGGTTGACTGTTTACCGCAGTCCCCTACCTTGCATTTATCTGCGTGTGATTGACCGTTTACTGCATTCCACTATCCTGCATTTATCCGCTTCGTCATTGCGAGCCCACTTCGTGGGTTTGCTGTTTACAGTAGTCCTCTATCGAGCGATTGTCGTTGTAAAGCACTTATTTTTTATCCTCTTTGTCATTGCGAGGTTTTAGACGAAGCAATCCAGACCGTTGGCTATTTAGTAGCAGAACTAATATTTTATATGTCTATTTAGCCGTATAAACTACCTATTCTGCAATTATAAGCAACATTTCATTTTAGAATTTATACATAATATTCAATCGACAAATCTCGACCGTTTGCGACAAAACATGTTTAGCACCGCGTTATGCTTGCGCATATAATGTAACCTATGTATTATTTTGGAACGGACGGAATAAGAAACAAGGCGCAGGTCTTGCTTGACAACAATATCCCGTATATTTTGGGAATCGCACTCTCTGAAAAGGGCGGCAAGGTTATCGTAGCCCGCGACGTGCGCACACACTCTGAGGACATAGAAAAGCAGCTTTGCAAGGGCTTGCTGACAGGCGGTGCAACGATATGGCTCACGGGAGTTTTGCCAACTCCCGCGCTTGCGTACACTGCTCGCGAGGAAAATGCGGACTACGCCGTGATGATAACCGCCTCGCACAACGCCCCCGAATTCAATGGGCTTAAGGTGTTTGCCAAGGGCGGAACAAAGCTGCCGCCCGAGAAAGAGCGCGCACTCGATGCAAGACTTCATGAAATAGCCTGCGGTGCAGCTTATGAGCAAAATGAGGAGATTGCCGCCGATACGCTTACTGACGACGAGCTTACAAGTGCGCTTTCCATCAAGATATCAAAGCAAAACCATCGCATACGCATAGTGGACGGCGCGCAGTTTTTGTACGCCAAGCACGTGCGCAATATGTTCCCTCGCCTTGACGGAATGAAGGTTCACCTCGACTGCGCACACGGCTGTTTTGCTGAGCTTGCAAAGGACGTATTCACCGCACTCGGCGCAACCGTCCGCGCGGAGAATGACACCCGCGACGGCGAAATTGTAAACGTGGACTGCGGCTCAACTCATCTCGATAAGTTTGTTCCGCTTGTTGATAAGGACGAAATTGGCTTTGCCTTTGACGGCGACGGCGACAGGGTTTTGGCGGTCGTACAAGGCAAGCCGTACGACGGTGACGCAATACTGCTTGCGCTCAGCACCCTCTACCGCATACAGGGGAAGCTTCGCAAAAAGTTTGTCGTGGGCACTCATCTCACAAACTCGCGCCTACAACGCGAGCTTGCATTCCACAATACCGCCCTCTCACGCGTGGACGTGGGAGACAAGCATATCCTTGACAGACTCAAGCAATCGGGCTGCCTGCTCGGCGGCGAAAAGAGCGGACACATCCTAATGCTCGACCGAGCAAATACTGGCGACGGGCTTATCACCGCCCTATCTCTGCTCGAAGTAAAAAAGACAATCGGCAGTCTGCCAAAGTTCACACCCTATCCCATGCTTGAATTCAATCTTCACGCGGACAATCCCACCGAATACGTAAACAGCGCGGAGTTTATCCGCCTTGCAAAGCTCGCCGAAAAAGAGTACGGCAAAAAAGGCAGACTCATCGTCCGCCCCAGCGGCACCGAGCCATACGTTCGCATAGCCTACGAATGCTTTTCACAAGACTTTGAAAGCATCTTTGAAAAAATAAAAAAGCTGTTTCTTGGCAACGAGTAGCTGTGCATAAATAGCCTTCAAAACAAGCTTTACATTATATTGTGAAAATTAAAAATTGGAAAGGATTAGCGGTCTCCAACCTCCAAAATATCATCTGCGGAAATACCCAGATAATTGCACAATTTTGAAAGCGTAGACAAGGATGGCTGTACCCTCCCCGATATATACTGAGAAACCGTGGGCTTGGATACACCGATAGCCGCAGCTATATCCGTCTTTGACTTGCCCGACATTTCAATTTCCGCTTTAAGATTTGCCGATATTTTTTCGTGGAGCGTCATTATCACCCTCTTGCCAAGCTCAAATACATTACTTGGCTTTACTAAGCTATATTTAGTATTGCCTAAATTATTTATTTTCGCTTGACAGTTAGGTTATACCTAATATACAATATGCTTGTATATGATTCATATATAGCGATTGCGGTGAAATGAACTTTTAAAAAAGTGGTTTTTGGTCTCTACATTTGATATAGGCACAGCACAAAATTGCCTTTGTTTCCTTTTTCTCTATAAAAGAAATACGGCGTTTATTATAAACGTCGTATTTCACTCTTTGATAGCTATTATTTAAGATAGCAATTATTCACAAAAGCAAGTTAATGTTGACATATTGCACCGTTTAAGTCACTCTTTTGTTTGATTAGGGCATGAAAGGCGACTTAAAAATGCAAGTGTGTTTTTCATAACTTCCTTGGATATTTTAAAGCCTTGTGACACCGCAAACGCATGCACCGCCCACTTGCCCTCGCCGTGATAATACTCTATGTCTATGCCGAGGTCGTACAGCTTTTCAAGCAAGTCGAAGGTAAGCACGGCAAGCTTGTCGTTTTCTGCCGATATCGCGTACGTCGGAGGGAAGTTCTCCGTCACCCAATTTATAGGCGAAATTTCCTTTTTCATTTCCGCACTAAGCTCGACAACGGGAACGCCGCCGCAATATGATTGCGTATATATGCCGATATTTTTGAAGCCCGTTTCGATTGCCTTTTCCATATCGTACACGCCGCAGTTGAGCACAAGCCCTGCTATCTTTTGATTTTTAGACCGCTCGTCCAAATTAAATCTTGCGCTATATTCGGGATTTGTGGAGATTGCGCCAGCCATTGCGCTGAGATGTGCGCCAGCCGATTCTCCACCCACAAATATTTCATCCATATCAATATTATACTCTTCCGCGTGGTCCTTAAGCCAACCCAGCGCCTTGTATACGTTTTCTATCATCGTCGGATGCGAGTATCTGGGCGCGTCGCCGTAGCTTATGCTTGCCACAAAATAACCTGCCTCGGCGATTTTGGTTGTGAACGCCTCACGCGTCGCAGGCTTGCCGCCTATCCATCCGCCGCCATGAATGTATACAAACACCTTCAGCTTTTTGCTGATATCCCTATCTTTGCGTTGATAGACGTCAAGATATAAGTCGTGCGCATTGTCATATTTCAAAAGTCTTGTGGTGCGCACCTTATGAGAACGCCCCAAATTGAAAAGCGTCATAAACCCAAGCACTTCGTTTTTCTTGTGTCCGCTGTACACGTATACGTACTTGGTGTAATACGCAATCTTCTTTGCAACGCGCTTCGCTTCTTTTTTATATTTGGCAGAAAGCTCTCCTCGCCTTTCTTGCGAGGCAAGCTCCTCGCGCCTTTTCTCATAACCACGGATGGTATTTATAAGCTCTTTTCGTCTATTTTCAAGCTGAATATGCTTTGCGTCAAAAAAGCGCCTTATCTCTTCTTTTGAAATATCTGTTATTCTCTTCTTATCGTTCATACGCTCACTCCGACTATACTTACACAAAAGCACCTTTGCAGGTGCTTTTTTATCAACTCAGTTTTTCAACAACAAATCCTTCCTTTGTATCCTTGACCGAGTAGCCAAGCTTTAGAATTTCCGCTCTTAATCTATCGGCCTCCGCCCAGTTCTTTTCCTGCTTTGCTTTGAGCCTTGCGCTTGCCATATCCATGACTTCATCGGGAACATCCTGCTTGTTTTTCTGCTCATATGCCGCTATCACGTCTGCGGGATTTGCCTTGAACAGCCCAAGCAAGCCGTAGGTTTCACGCACCTGCCTTGCATCGCTTACTGCGGTTTTGTCGCCTGCTGTCAGCTTTGCTCTTATACTCTTGAATATCGCAAACAGGTCTGCGAGCGATTTTGCCACGTTGAAGTCATCGTCCATTGCGCGGTTGAAGCTGTCGTCAATCTCGCGGCTGCCGCCGTCGCACTCTAAGCCGCTTTTGTCAACCTCGTCAAGCACCTTGTAGAAGTTGTACATATGCTTGTCCGCATCGGGGAAAAGCGTAGGCGTGACGTTTATATCGCCGCGATAGTTGGTTTGAAGCAATGCGTATTTGACGGTTTCCGCACTGTATTCATTGAGCAAATCTTCAAGCAAAAGACTGTTGCCAAGCGACTTGCTCATCTTCTGACCGTTGACCTTAATAAGTCCGTTGTGTATCCAATACTTTGCAAACTGCTTGCCCGTGAGCGCTTCGCTTTGAGCAATTTCATTCTCGTGATGCGGGAAAATCAAATCTCTGCCGCCGCCGTGAATGTCAATCTGCTCGCCAAAAGCCGCGCGGTTCATTGCCGAACACTCTATATGCCAGCCCGGTCTTCCCTTGCCCCAAGGAGATTCCCAAAACACTTCGCCCTCTTTTGCGGACTTCCAAAGCGCAAAGTCCAAGGGATTGCGCTTGTTTTCCTCATTCTCTATACGCACGCTCTCGTACGCGTCCTCAAGCTTTCTGCCGCTAAGCTTGCCGTAGGGTCTAAAGCTCTCCACCGCAAAATATACGTCGCCGCGCTCCGTTGCGTAGGCGTGTCCGCCGTCTATCAACTGCTGAACAAAGTCAATGATGTTGTCAATATTTTCAGAAGCCTTGAGCCAGATATTTGGGTCGTCCACCTCAAAGCGGCGCATAAGCGCGTCTATACGCCCTATCATCATCTGCGCGTACTCGAGTGCGGGTATGCCCGTCTCATGCGAACGTGCGATAATCTTGTCGTCAACGTCCGTATAGTTGCGCGCGTATGTAACTGCGTATCCCGACTTTTCAAGATACTTGCGTATGATATCGTAAATGAGCGCTTGATACGCATGTCCGATGTGCGCGTCACCCGACACCGTAATGCCGCATGCGTACATCTTGACAGCGTTTCCTTCAAGCGGAATAAACTCCTCTTTTCTGCCGCTTAGCGTATTGTAAATTTTCATAGCCAAACCTCCCACACTTCGCACACTTCGTGTGTTTACTGTTTACCGACGTTCTCTATCTTGCAATTATTTTCTTCGCACGCTTCGTGTGTTTATCGTTTACTGTCTTGCGATTATTGCTCCTCGGGATGACGGCAAATCAACTCTCTTTGACTCGCTCGCCGTTCTGTCTAACGATACGCCCAGGAACGCCAACCACCGTAGAGTGCGGCGGAACGTCCTTGAGCACCACGCTACCCGCGCCAATCTTGCTGCCCTCGCCTATACGGACAGGACCAAGCACCTTTGCGCCAGCAGACACCATTACGCCGTCCTCAATCGTGGGATGGCGTTTGCCCTCGTCCTTACCCGTGCCGCCGAGCGTAACGCCCTGATATAGCACGACGTCATTGCCAATCTCCGTCGTCTCACCTATAACTACGCCGACTCCGTGGTCTATGCACACTCTCACGCCAATCTCTGCCGCAGGGTGAATATCCACTCCCGTACGCACCTTTGAGCGATAAGATATGTAAAGCGCAACGCCCTTAAGCCCTTTCTGCCATAGGCGATGCGCATATCTGTACGCACATAAAGCCTTATATCCGGTATACGTGCGTTTTACAATTCTCCGCGAGAACGCGGCAGGGTCGGTTTCCATTATCTTGTCAAGGTCAAGCCTTTTTTGCACCCTAATCTTCATTTATTACCCCATGGGCTCGCCGAGGCGCGATTAAGCATTATCGTCCTCGGACGGAGTATTCCCATTATCCGCGTTAGTTGCGTTATCTATGCTTTGCACTTTATCTTCACTGTGCGTATTATCGGCACCGTTTGCGCTTTCCGCTCTGTTTATCTTCGAGGAGAAAAGCCCGTCCTTATCATCGCTCTCCTCGCCGAACAACGCGTCTATCTCGTCTTCATAAATGGTTTCCTTCTCATAAAGAGCCTTGACCATTGCATCCATAATGCTGCGGTTTTCCTTGAGTATATCGAGCGCAACCTTGTACTGTGCGTCAAGTATACGCTTGACCTCTTCGTCTATCTTTGCCGCAACCTCATCGCTGTAATTGAGCTGAGTCTGATAATCGCGACCGAGGAACACCTCCTCGCTTGCGCCGAGGTACATGTTGCCAAGCGTATCGGACATACCCCATTCGGTAACCATCTTACGCGCAAGCTTTGATGCGCGCTGAATGTCGTTTGACGCACCCGTCGAGATATCCTTTATGACAATCTCTTCCGCGGCTCTACCTGCAAGCAGCATGGCAATGTTGTCAAGCAGCTTGCCCTTTGTCATATGATTGTCGTCATTCTCGGGCAAGGTTATCGTATAGCCTGCCGCCATTCCGCGAGGAATAATGCTCACCTCGTGTACGCTGTCGCAGTGCTTCATGAGCTTTGCCACGATTGCGTGACCGCTTTCATGATATGCGGTTATCCTCTTATCTGTTTCCGTAACAAGTCTGCTACGCTTTGCAGGACCAGCCATAACCTTGTTTATAGCCTCGCTTACGTCCTTCATTGCAATGAGCTTACGGTCGTCACGGGCGGCAAGAATTGCCGCTTCGTTGAGGATATTTTCAATATCCGCACCTGTAAAGCCTGCTGTAAGTCTTGCAAGACTCTTGAAGTTTATGCCAGCTTCAAGCGGTTTGTTTCTGGAATGAACCTTGAATATCTCCTCTCTGCCCTTGACGTCGGGGACGTTGACGTAAATTTGTCTGTCAAATCTGCCCGGACGCATAAGTGCAGGGTCGAGTATATCCGCACGGTTTGTTGCCGCCATAACGATGATTGAGCTGCTCGCCTCGAAGCCGTCCATCTGAACGAGCAACTGGTTGAGGGTTTGCTCTCTTTCATCGTTGCCGCCGCCAAGACCTGCGCCTCTCTGTCTGCCAACCGCGTCAATTTCGTCAATGAAGATGATGCAGGGCATATTCTTCTTTGCCTGGTCGAAGAGGTCACGCACACGCGACGCACCAACACCAACGAACATCTCAACGAAGTCAGAACCGCTGATTGAGAAGAACGGCACGTTCGCCTCACCTGCAACCGCCTTTGCAAACAAGGTCTTACCCGTTCCAGGAGGTCCTACGAGAAGTACGCCGCGCGGAATACGCGCGCCTATATCCGTATATTTTTTGGGGTGCTTGAGGAAATCAACAATTTCCTGAAGCTCCTGCTTTTCCTCATCTGCGCCCGCAACGTCATTGAAGCGAACCTTGATGTCGCGCACCTGATTTGCGGACGACTTGCCAAAGTTCATTGCCTGCGAGTTTGCACCCATGGACTTGCGCATTATGATGACGATGATTACCGCAATCACGATATAAAGCAAAATCGGCACGAGTATGCTTGAAATCATCGAGCCGCTTGATGGGTCGTTGTATCTGACGGGAACTGCACGGCAGTTGTTCGCGGCTTCGGGATTGATTTCTTCAATCAGCTTTGCCCATTCCTCAATGTTGTCCTGTATGATAGCACGGGACGGAATGTTGGCATAGTATTTGGCTTTGCTGTCACCTGCAAGCTTTATGTCAACCGTATAAGAGCCGTTGACGTAAAGGCTTTCGACCTTGCCCTCGTACAGCCACTCCTGAAGACTATCTCCTGCACCAGCTGCGCCGGAATAGTATATTTCCTTCGGCGCACTCAGTGTGTACGCCAAAATGATAGCGGCAATAATCACGATAATTATGAACGCCACTATGATTATATTACGTTTGGTGGATTGTTTCATCTGTCCTCCTCTAAAATGCCATAAACGAATATATTATATTATAACACATTGAGTAATTATAAAAACTAAATGCAAAAAAGTCAACCCACTTGTTGCTGATACTTTATGCACTATAATTATCCAGTGTACGCTACGTTTATAGTATGTTCAAAATTTTACGCTATAAATGTTAAAATTTGATTAAAATTAAATAAAGCTATTTTAGTAGACGGCTGCTCGTCGTGTACCTTGAATGAAATAACCCCCTCTTTCCCTTCGGGCTTTTCTCCCACCACTCGTAAATCACCCCACAAAACGGGGACGTTTTGCGGGGACCCCCGATATGACGCACCTTACAATGGTATCCATCGCTCGCGGGGGAGACAATCGGCGCTCGCCTACCGCCATATTTCACTCTTTATTCCACTCGGTCGCAGACGAAA
>JAAVHW010000030.1 GCA_014799525.1 Clostridiales bacterium
CTATCGTAGCGGTCGTAAAGCTCATCGCGGTCGTAGCCTCTGTCATAATCGTCACGGCGGTCGTATTCACGGTCACGGCGAGAGTAGCCCCTGTCATATTCGCGCTCATCGTCATAGTTATAGCGATAGCTTGAATTGCGCCTGCTGTCGCGCGGGTCGTCGTAGTCGATGCGGTCATTGCGGTCGCGGCGTACTGACGTCTTGGCGTAGCGTTTTTCGTCCTTGGACGGCTTGAAGAGAAGCAGCACTACGATGATTGACGGCACGGCTATACCGATAATAAGTATTATGCGAAGTGCAACCGAGGTGTTGTGAGCTGGAAGGCTTCCGTCGGGAAGGATTGGCTTATCCTTGGCGGCGAGCAGTGCGTCACGCTCCGCTTGCGCGCGCTGTTGATAGGGTACGGTGAACGGCTCTACGCTGGTGGCAGGGATAAAGCCGTATTTTGAAATGCCGTTGTAGGTCGCGCTGGCATAAATCTCCGTTTCGTCCTCGCTGTAGCCGAGCAGTTTGATTGTAAAATCGTTTGTGACGATTGAGGAATCAAGCTCGATTTCTTCGTCATCCTTCAGCGTAAGACGGACGTCGGGGAAGAGTGACTCGCCCTCGGATACGGTAATCTGAGTAGTGGCGGGAAGCTCGTACGGAGAGAAGTCCGCATTGTGCAACAGGAAGGGCTTGATTGTATCGCAGTACGAAACCTCGTAAACAATAACTAAGTTGTTTGTCGCACCGATGTTGACTGCTGGAGAGCTTAGATAATAGCTTTCGGGAATATAAAATAAGTTTCCGTTGGAGTCGTACACGCCGACGGTGGATTTGCCTGCGTAGGCGTTGTCCTCAAGATTGCTGACGGGCGCTTTTATAACCGTGACGGTGGAGTCCGCTTTTGCAATATTTTTGCTTGATACGCAAAATTGTGCCACACCCAAAGTAAGCAACGTGGCGAAGAGTAATGCGAAAAGCAATATGAACGATTTTGCGTAAACTTTCTTCATAGTGTATATATGATACTATAATAGTTGACAAATTGAAAGTCTTTAATTGCATTTTTCATCAGAATTTTTGTTGATTTCAAAATATCATTGACATAATTTTTTGTATTTTGCGACTTGGCGATATTATTCTCGGCGTATGAAGGACAATGATACGCTTTTAAGACTCCTTATGATTGAACGCGAAATGGACGCTCGCAAAAGCGACGCGCTTGCGGGCTACAACACTACGCTCGTGCATGAGAAGCAGATGGCTTTTCATAAATGCGCAAAGCGCAACCGATGGGTGTTTGGCGGCAATCGCTCGGGCAAGACGGAGTGCGGTGCGGTGGAGAGCGTATGGCTTGCTCGCGGTATACACCCGTATAGGCGCAATAGGGACAATGTGTCGGGATGGGTTGTCAGCCTTTCGCAGCAGGTGCAGAGGGACGTTGCACAGGCGAAAATTTTGAAATATCTCTCTCCAAGATACATGGCTGACGTGGTTATGCGCGAGGGCAAGCATACCTCGCCCGAGTACGGCATCATCGACTACATAGTGGTGAAAAACGTATTCGGCGGCACGAGCAGGATAGGCTTTAAGTCCTGCGACCAAGGGCGAGAGAAGTTTCAGGGCGTATCGTTGGACTTCGTGTGGTTTGATGAAGAGCCGCCGAAGGATATCTACGACGAGTGCAGAATGAGAGTTTTTGACAGGTGCGGCGATATATTCGGCACTATGACTCCGCTTAAGGGCTTGACGTGGGTGTATGACGAGATAGAACTCAACTGCAATGACGACCCCGAGGTGTGGTGCGAGTATATGGAGTGGAGCGACAACCCCTATCTCGACGCGCAGGAGGTCAAGGCGATGCAGACGGTTGTTCCGAAGAGCGAACAGCTTTCGCGCAGATTCGGGAAGTTCTCCACGGGCGAGGGACTCGTGTATCCCGAGTTTGACCAGAGCGTACACGTGATTGAGCCGTTTGCGGTTCCCAAGGAATGGTACAGCAACATTTCCATAGACCCAGGGCTTTCAAATCCTACGAGCTGTCACTTCTATGCGGTGGACTATGACGGCGTGATATACGTCATTGCGGAGCATTTTGAGGCGGGGCAGACGATAGACCGCCACGTAGAGCAAATCTCAAAAATAGCCGATTTGCTTGGATGGGAGAGAGATAGCAAGGGCAGGCTTCACGCGCTTATAGACAGTGCGGCAAATCAGCGTACGCTCGCTTCGGAAAAGAGTGTGGCGGAGCTGTTCTGCGAAAAGGGTATTTTGGTGAATACCGACGTAAACAAGGATTTATACAGCGGAATACAGCGCGTAAAGTCGCTGTTTGAGCAAAGACCGCCCAGAATTTATATTTTTTCAAATTGTGTAAATCTCATACGGGAGATAAAGAGCTATTGGTGGGGGAAGGGTGACAGACCTAAAAAGGTGGACGACCACGCGCTGGACGAATTGCGCTATTTTGTAATGACGCAGGCTAAGCCGCCTACGCCGCCGGCACAGCCTAAATCGCAGATACAGATTGACAAGGAAAGACTGATTAGAAATGTGAGAAGGGACAAGCCATGGATGAAGAAATTTTGAATGCGCTGCTCAAGCGCGCTAAGGGATATTCCTACAAAGAGGTTCAGGAGGAGTACGCCGTAAAGGACGACGGCGAGATTGCGCTTACCAAGCGTAAGGTGCTTGAAAAATACTGCCCACCCGACAGCGGCGCGCTTAAAACTTATATTGAGCTTAGCGGCGACACGGACGTGAGCGAGCTGTCTGACGAGGAGCTTGAACAGGAGAAAATGCGCCTGCTCAAAGAATTGGAAAAACAAGAAGTAGAAAAATCTAACGCCGAGCGCAAAGGTAGCGAGCGGCGAAAAAATAAAGGAGAAAAAGATGTCTGATTTTGAACAAAAAATCGTATCCGAGGTGCTCGCCGATTTCAAGAAGCGACAGGAGGCACGCCGCCCCGTGGAGCTTAACTGGCGGCTCAACATGAACTTCGTCATGGGCAATCAGTTTGCGCAGATTACTCCAAAGGGCGATATCGAGGATGACGGAAAGCAGTATTTCTGGCAAGAGCGCGAGGTTTACAACCACATTGCGCCCATACTCGAAACCCGTCTTGCAAAGCTGTCGAGGGTAAAGGCAAAGGCTACCGTTCGCCCAGCGACATCCGACGACGATGACGTGGCTTCTGCGTCGCTTGCAACAAAGCTTATCGAGGCGGTGTGCAAGGAGAATTGCTTTTCCTCAAAGCTTTCGCTTGCAAATACGTGGAGCGAAATTACGGGCAGCGCGTTTTTTAAGGTGACTTGGGACGCGGAAAAGGGGCGCGCGCTTGACGCGGACGCACTCGTGCGAGAGGGGGACGTGAGCGTTACGCTTTGCCCGCCGTTTGAGATTTTCCCAGAGGATATTGCAATCACGGATATTGACAAGCAGTCCTCAATTATGCATGCAAAGGTGCTTACTACCGCCGAGGTCAAGCGCATTTGGGGAAAGGACGTAAAGGGCGGTGACGTCAACGTATTTTCATTTGACAACGCGCAGGTGGCGGGCGGCTTTGGTTATACGGCGACCGTACCGAAGATAGTGAGTGAAAAAAGAGAGGACAGCGTGACGGTCATAGAGAAGTACGAAATGCCGACCGTGGAGCATCCAAACGGCAGGCTCATTATCGTCGCGGGAGACAGGCTGTTGCATATCGGAGACCTGCCATATATCAACGGCGAGGACGGCGGCAGGGAATATCCGTTTTCAAGGCAGGTGTGCATTGAAAATCTTACAAACTTCTTTGGCACGTCGGTGGTGGAGCGTATCATACCGGTTCAACGCGCCTACAACACCGTAAAGAACAGAAAACACGAGTTTATGAACCGTATTGCGGTGGGTGTACTCGCTGTGGAGGACGGCTCGGTGGATACGGACGCGCTTGAAGAGGAGGGCTTGCCGCCAGGGAAGATAGTGGTGTACAGACAGGGTGGAACCCCTCCCGTTATGCTGAGTCCGTCGCAAGTGCCTACGGAATTCTCGCGAGAGGAAGAAAAGCTGCTCAACGAGTTTGTGATGATAAGCGGCGTGAGCGAGGTGACGACCTACTCGCAGGTGCCGTCAAACGTGTCGTCGGGTACGGCGATATCCTTGCTGCTTGAACAGGACGATACGCGTATTTCACTGACGGCGGACAGTCTGCGCGAGAGCGTGAAGCGCATAAGCAAGCAGATACTCCGTCTGTACCGCCAGTTTGCCGAAGTGCCAAGAGTCAAGCGCATAACGGGGGATAACGGCGAGGTGGAGATAGCGGCGTTCTCGTCAAGGAATATAGACAGCGAGGACATCGTATTTGACACGATAAGCGATATCGAGGATACGCTATCCGCACGCCGCGCCATGGTGTACGACCTGCTTAAGCTCGGTCTGTTTACGGACAACGAGGGCAGAATGTCGGACGGCATGAAAACGAGGCTGTTTGAGATACTCGGCTTCGGAAACTGGGAGGACGGCAGAAGCGCGGACGAGGTACACCGCAAAAAGGCGTTGAAGGAGAACCTCGATTTTGAAAACGGCGAGCTTACGCCCGACGTATATGACGACCATACGCTTCACATCGCCGAGCACATCAAGATGTGCGTATCGTCAAAGTGCAATAAGGATAGAGCCCTGCGCGACAGAGTGGCAAACCACATCGCTATGCACACACAGCTTGCAAACCTTAACGGCGGAGTGAGCGAGCTTGAAAGACGCTTTGAAGAAGGAGAGCTTGAAGATGGAGAACAATAATTCTAATTTTGAGGGTGTAAACGTAGCGTTGGCAACAGTTGCCGCCTGCCTTGAGGGTGCGGACGGTTGCGAGGTCGCGGCAGAGTCGTGCGCACCTGCAGAACAGATAGAGAACGCTATAGCTGAAGCAGAGGCGCAAGCCGCTGAAAATATAGAGAACAAACAATATAATTTGGGCAAATTCAAAAACCCACAGGAATTGCTGCGTGCGTACGGCGAGCTTGAAAGAGAATTCACTCGCCGCTCGCAGAGGCTCAAGGAGCTTGAAAAGGACTTGCAGTCAAAGGACGGACAACAAAATGGCAGTCCTTCAGACGGCGGACAGTCAAACGGAGGACAGCCTATTATGAGCGATGAGGAATGGAAGGGCGCGGTGGACAAGTTTTTTAAAGAAATCCCAGCCGCAAAGGCGTTTGCAAAGGATATTGCAAATATGCTCATAACCAATCCGAATATGAGAGAGGGCAGAGATTGTCTGAACTCCGCGCTTGTTGCTGTGCTTGCCGAAAAGTTCCGAACCCCCGAGCAGCTTATGAATGACGGACAATTTTTGAACGACTACGTGCTTTGCTCCGAAAAGGTGAAAAACGCCGTTATCTCGCAGTATCTTGACGACGTGCGAAAGGGAATGCCTCCGCACACGATAAGAAACGGCGGACTTCAATGCGTTGCGCCAAAGGTCAAGCCAAGGACGGTAGAGGAAGCCGGAATTATGTTTTTGAAAAATAATGAATAGGAGTATCAAAAATTATGGTAACAATTTCAAATGCCGATAAGGCACTTAAGACCTTTTATCTCGGCGTACTTGCCGACCAGCTCAACGTAGGCGTAAACCCGCTGCTCGCAAAGATTGAACAGACTACGGCGGACGTGTGGGGTAAGGAAGTCAAAAAGCTCGCTCCCTACGGTATCAACGGCGGCATTGGCTCGGGCGAGGAGAATGACAATTTGCCTGCAAGCGGCGGCAACAACTATGCGCAGTTTACGCTCACACTCAAAAACCTGTTTGGCAAGATTGAGCTTTCAGACAAGGCTATACGCGCATCNCAAAACAATGCGGGCGCATTTGTCAATCTNCTCAACGCCGAAATGGACGGACTGCTTAAAGCAAGCAAGTTCAACTTCGGACGTATGCTGTACGGCGACGGCAGCGGCGTGATTGCAACGACGGTTGCAAACGTAGGCGCAAGCAACAATCAGCTCACCGTTGACAGTATCAAGGCGCTCATGGAGGGTATGACGGTTGACGTTTATACGTCNGCTGGCGTTAAAGATACGGCGTTGTCGGGTGCGAGAATAGTCGCGATTGACAGGGTAAACAAGGTTGTGACTCTCAGCATGACGGCNGGNTCCAAGTACGGCGCGGGCTACAAGCTGTACGTTCAAGGCTCAAAGGACAACGAGATTACGGGTCTTGANGCGATATTCGGCGGCAGCGACAGCATCTACGGACTTGAGAGAAAGAANTATTCCTTCCTCACTCCCTATACGCAGGAGATTGACGGCACNGTGACGGTGAGNGCAATTCAGGACGCTATCGACGCAGTTGAGGANACCTCNGGCGGCGCAATCGATTTNATCGTCGCTTCATATAATGTGAGAAAGCAATACGTTGACCANCTTATGGGAACTCGCACGAACGTAGACTACCTTACGCTTGACGGNGGNTATAAGGCNCTTTCCTACTCGGGNGTACCCTTCGTNGCNGACAGNTTTGTTGCGGACGGAGATATGTACTTGCTCAANAGCGGTGACTTCAAGCTTCATCAGCTCTGCGACTGGCGNTGGCTTGAGGGNGAGAGCGGAAGCGTATTGCATCAGGTGCCTGGCAAGGCGTGCTACAGTGCAACCCTTGTAAAATACGCAGACTTGTTGTGCGAGCGTCCGATGGGGCAAGCGAAGCTCACCTTCAGTGGNAAGGTTACGTCCGATAGCGGCGTAGGCGGCGGAAACAGCGGAAGCGGCGAGCCNAGNTANTACACCGTCACGTTCGATACGCTTGGCGGCACTGCGGTGCGCGAACAGATAGTTAAGCCAAACGGATANGCAGTTCAACCGCTTTCTCCGACAAANACNGGCTTTACGTTTGACGGCTGGTACTGCAACGGCAAGAAGTTCACGTTTGCAACCATACCCGTCACAAGCGACATCACCGTCGTTGCAAACTGGCTGTAATATGTGCGAGCTTAGGGAAATAAAAGCGGATTTGTTCGANATCGCTAAAAGGCTTAAGGAAATTGACGNGAGATACGTTCTCTACAGAAANCTAAAGTTGAACAGATTCGAAATCCATGCAAATGGGGCACTGCAAATTGTAGTGCCCTTTGCACGGCTNGACGCGCGGACGCTGGAGCTTGCGCGCAGTACGCGAATGGANTATATAGATAAGCTCGTGCGNGAGATGGACGAGCATAACGACAGACTGCGCCGCGCCGAGAGCGAGGCTAAGCGTACGAAAATTTTGGAGGAGGTTGAAAGGACGCTATGACAGTAAAAANGATTATCGGCGAGTGCCTTACGAAAATGGGNGAGCGCGATTTTANGGACAACGCTCAATACTCCGAAACGGAGCAGGGGCTTATAGATTCATTGCTTGCCGCGCTCAATATCGTATATAGAGAGGTTGTTTGCGAATATCTNCCCCTCGTACATAGCGAGTCCGTCACGTTTTGCGACGGAGTGCTTTATATAAGCTCGCTTGAAAAAAAGATACTGTATCCCATAAGGGTTATGCAGGGCGAAAACGTGGTGAGCTTTAAGGCGTATGCGGACAGAATAACGGCGAAAATNTCGGGCGCGGCTACGGTNGAGTATGCGCATATGCCGGATAGCGAGCTTACACTNACGAGCGNANTTTCCGATTTGCGNCTTACGCNGTCNGCGCTTAGCGACGGAACGCTTGGCGAATATTACTTTGCAAACAAGGTGTTTGACCTNGCAAGGAGCTACGACACGTCGTTCAGGGANAAGATGGGCTTATTGCGCTATAAGGGCAGACGGCTTCGCCTCAAGGAGAGGAGGTGGCAGGCGTGAAGGATGTGAAGGTGAGCAAATCCAAAATACGCGTGGGATTCAAGGGACTCGTCAACACTACGGACGAGGGCGTACTCGATATGGCATATACGGATATGGCGTACAATTTCGCATTTGAAAACGGCGTGCTGACAGGTGGCATAGGCATAGACCAAGCCGAGGGATATTATACGGAGCCGAGCGTCATGAGGCATGCATATCCAGAAATGGCGGCAGGCAAAAAGATTAAGGACGTATTTCTGTATAGAAAGGTGAGCTCGACAGGCGTGCATGACGATAGACTTGTCGCGCAGCTTACGGACGGAAAGTTCTATTATACGTCGGTGTTTCAGACGGATACGTGGCATCTGCTTGAGGGACTGACGACGATGGCGGACGTGAGCGCAGTCAATTATAACTTCAAGGGCAGGGATATGCTGCTTTTCACAAGCGGCAAAAATCTGCTGCTCATCATTGACGACACAACCCCATATGCGCTCACCGATACGCCAAAATTTACATCGCTTGCAGTGCACAACGAAAGGATATACGCAAGCGTGAACGGCACGAACAATCAGGTGTGGTTTTCAGATGACTTTGACCCNACCAACTGGAACGTCAGTGCGGACGAGGGCGGCTATATAAACTTCTCNGACGAGTGCGGTGAGGTGCTTAAGGTCGTGTCATTTTTGAACTATCTGTATATATTTCGCGAATACGGAATTTTCCGTCTCACCGCATACGGCGACCAAAACGAGTTTTTGCTCAAAAAGGTGTTTACAGATACGGGACGCATAGTTAAAAACTCGATTGAGGTATGCGGCGACAAAATTATCTTTTACGCCGAGGACGGACTTTTTGCCTTTGACGGCTACGAGGTTACGCGTATTGCAAAGGAAATGATGCCTACAAACAGGCGCAGTCGCATGAGCGGCGCATACCTTGACGGATACTATTATCTCGCTTGCTGCATATGGGAGGACTCTGCCGTCAACAACGCGGTTGTGAGATATAGCCTGCTTGACAAGTCCATATCCGTGCTGTACGGCTACGGCGTGAAGAGGCTCAAATCAATCCGCGTACACAACGGCTCGCAGGTGCTGTGCATCTTTGAAAACGGAGAGAATATTGGCAAGCTCGGCATGGTTTCAAAGAGCGGAAAGGTTATGGGCGCGGCTACGCAAAAGAGGTATATAAGCCCATATAGCACGCTGTCGTCAAGCTCGCTCAAGACGGTGAGGAGCGTGTCGCTGGTGACGTCCACGCCGCTTACGCTCACGGTTAAGCTGGACGGAAAGAAGTACGAATACAGGGTGAGGGGCAGCGAATATATGCAGACAATCCCTGTTGAAAAGTGCGGTTGCAGAGTGGGCTTCGAGCTTGTCTGCGAGAGCGCGGACGCGTACGTCACGCCGCTTGGCGTGTCCGTGGACAAAATATCTATTTAGGAGAGTATATGAATATAAACGAAATTGTAGCAACGCTTGAAGAGCTTATCGTAAGGGTTACGGTCTTAGAGGGCAAGCTCGCTAAGGTCAGTGCCGCAAACGGCGATAGCGAGGCGTAAGGAGGGAGTATGGCAAAGAGCTTTTGGGATGAAATAAAGGATTTATTCAAAACGGAGTCGCAAAAGGCGGAGGATAGNCANAAGGAAATTGACAATGCCTTGNCGCAGGAAAAGGGCATACTTGACCAGCTTGCCGCGCTTGACAAGGAGTATCAGGACAGCCTTCCNCCCGAGGAGGAGATAGACCTTGAAAAGCTGTTTCCGTCCGATTCGGGGCTTAGGGAGCTTGAGTATAGCGTGGACTCCGACGAGGATATAGCCGCCCGCGCCGAGAGAGAAAACGCGTATGACAAGCAGGTTGCGGCGGATGGACTTCAAAGCAAGTACGACAAGCANATNTCCGCGCTGGACAGCTCGGGGAAGCAGGCGGCAAGCAATTTGCAAAGCGGCTATAAGCAGCTTGAGGAGCTGTATGATGAGCTTCGCAAACGCTCAGAAAACGATACGCTCAAGCGCGGGCTTGCGCGCAGCAGTATTGCGACAAACCAATTGAGCAGCCTTGACGCGGCAAGGCTAAGGGGTGCGGGCGAGCTTCAGTCCTCATACAACGCGACAATGGACGATATTGCAAAGAGGATAAACGAGCTTGAAGCAAGCAGAGAAACAGCCCTTAGCGAGCTTGACCTCAAATACGCCGTGGAGCTTGACGAGCGTATTGCAAAGCTCAAAGCCGAGCGCGATAAGACGGTGCAGGAGTACGAGGAGTACAACAGGAANATCCGCGAAAAGAACGAGGAGTACGCAATCAAGCGCGATGAGGATATCGCCGAGTACCTCAAAAATCGCGANGAAGAGAAGATTAAGGCGCAGGAAGCGCAAGCCAAGCATGAAAANAAGTACGGCTACAGCGGCGAGAAGAGGGAAAACTACGCCAAGCGCTATGAAATTGCATATAACTTTTATAGCTCGCTTTCTCCCGATATAGCCGCCGACGCGCTTGCCGCCTCGCCCAATATGAAATATTATCTCGGCGAGTATTACAATACGCTTATGAGTGCGCTGAAGAANTCGCAAAAGAATCAATCATACGTGTTTTAAGTNANNAGNGTCATTGCGAGGAGCAGAGCGACGAAGCAATCCAGAATGAACGCGTTAAACCACCAACGGTCTGGATTGCTTCGGCATGAATGCCTCGCAATGACGGTGATAGCAGAAGCCTCGCAATGACGTAATAAACGTATTAAACGGCGTGTCAACCAATCGTTGGCACGTCTTTTTTATTTGGGGTCCCCACAAACGTCCCTGTTTGTGGGGTTTATATCTTAACCGTTATCAAGCCCTATGTTATATTGAAGTCAGAAGAAATAAAAATTTTTCAAAAAAATATCTCCAAATTTTGGGAAAAATGATGGGTCTAATTTGTTTATAGTTTTGTAGGACAACTTTGCACACACTTCAAACCCCTACAATCCCGAAAATTGGAGGTACAATTTATGACGTAGCAATATAATGTTATATACGTATCAATCAGCGCAAAATTAAAACTATTTTTAGGA
>JAAVHW010000031.1 GCA_014799525.1 Clostridiales bacterium
GTTATAATATGTTTATGGCGATACTGACAGTTGTCGGTACGCTATTCAGCGACTTGATGTACGCGGTAGTTGACCCGCGCGTTAAGATTGGTAAATAGGGGAGGTGCATATGATAAACGATGATAATGTAAAAGAGCCTATCGTAGCACAAAATCTCTCTGATACGAACGTGGTAAACGTCGGCGAGGAAATTGCCGATAATACTGTGCAGAAGGAACAGCTTACTGAAGAGAACGCGGCGCAGGAGTCTGTAAACGAAACGGCAAACGAACAGCTTGCTGAAGAAAAGCTTGACGGTGAGCAATCCGCAGGCGAGCAAGCTGCAGACGAGCAAGAGGAAAGCCTTGAAGAAATTACAGGTCGTACGCTTAGCCCTGGACGAATCGTAATGAAGAGATTCTTCCGCTCTAAGCTCTCTATGACAGGTCTCGTAATACTCGTTGCACTCTTCCTGTTCTCCTTCTTCGGACCGTTGTTTGACGTACTCCCGTTCATTTGGGGTGAAAAAGAGTCCGACCGTTCTACGAACGTGGAGAAGGAATATGCGACCGAAGTCATTATCGACGCCGATTCCAACAACGAGTATGCGGTCTATGATGACGCAGAGGGCGCAAGCAACAAGGTTTACATAATTGTAAAGTCAAGCCCGAAGAACAATCAGAAGCCGTCGGCAAACCACTGGCTCGGTACGGACGATAAGGGCTTTGACGTGCTGTCACGTCTTATGTACGGCGGAAGAATATCGCTTACACTCGGCTTGGTTGTCGTCTTGCTTGAAACGCTCCTCGGCGTTGTGCTCGGCGGTATATCGGGTTACTTCGGCAAGTGGGTTGACCAGATTATCATGCGTATAGTTGATATCTTCAACTGCGTGCCTACGCTCCCGATGTTGATGATTGTCGGCGTTGCGCTTGAATCCCTCAACCTGTACGGACCCGAAAGACTGTACATAATGATGGCGATGATGACTCTGTTCGGTTGGGCTGGTACGGCAAGACTCGTCCGCGGTCAGATTTTGTCCTTGCGTGAGCAGGACTTCATGCTGAGCGCCGAGGCAAGCGGTCTTACCATAAAGCGTAAGATATTCAAACACCTCATTCCAAACGTGCTTCCGCAGCTTATAGTTTCTATGACGCTCGGACTTGGCAGCGTTATCCTTATGGAAGCTACGCTCGGCTATCTCGGCATTGGCTTGCCCACCGAGTACGCAACTTGGGGTAATATGATAAATGCTGCNGCAAACAGCACTGCGCTTAGGTTGTATCCGCACCTGTGGATTCCGCCGGGAGTCTGTATCGTGCTCGCCGTTCTCGCATTCAACTTCGTGGGCGACGGTCTGCGCGACGCATTTGACCCGAAGGCAAGGAGATAAGCCATGAAGCAAGAAGAAAAAAAGCAGAAGAATAAACATTATATATCGGCAAAGGAATCGCGCGAGATTGTAAAAAACAACAATCGCACTATCCGCGANCTTCAAAAGAANCGTAAGACGTATAAGCGCGATGACTACGTCACCGAGATGAAGGACCCGAACAATATCGTCGAGTTTGAAGATTTGCANACCTACTTCTTCACCGATAACGGTGTTGTCAAGGCGGTCAACGGCGTATCCTTCAGTATCCCGCAAGGCTCAACCGTCGGCGTTGTCGGCGAATCGGGCTGCGGTAAGTCCGTNACGAGTCTTTCGCTCATGCAGCTTGTGCAAGGTCCTATGGGACAGATTGTAAGCGGAAGCATCCGNTTCCGCTCCACAGTGCGCGAGCCGCATGCTGAGCCCGTTATGGAGCAGAAGCTCGATGAATTCGGCGCGCCTGTTGTTGATGAAAACGGCGANCCCGTNATGGTTCAGGCACTTGACAAAAAGGGCAATCCCGTATTCAAGAAGCAGAGCAAAGAGCCGCTCATGATTCAAGAGGTTCGCCTCGAGCCTGTATTTGACGAAAACGGCGAGCCTGTGATGGTTCAGGCACTCGACAAAAAGGGCAATCCCGTATTNAAAACNCGCAAGGTTGAAAAGGTCAATGACGGNGAGGAAAGCGTTTTGGANGAAGGTATGACAACCTCCGAAGACGNTGAACAGAGCGAACAGGCAGAGTCCGAAAGCGCNTCAGTCCTTTCTGCGGAAGAAAGCCTTGGCGAGAGCNAGGAAAGCGCGATAGAGGATTTGAAGAAGTTCTCCTTCAACGATATTATCGTTCCGTTGAAAGAGAAGCCCTATGTAGATGACGACGAGGATGACGAAGTCGCAGAGGAGAAGAAGTTCTCNATTGGCGGCGTTGTTACGGCTGTAAGAGAGGGTATTTCAACTGCACTCGATACGGTTGTTGAAAAAGCNATGTCAGTTCTTCCCGAGCGCGAGAAGGAGCCTGTAATGGTGCAGAAGGTTGTCGAAGTTCCNCTNTTTGACGAGGACGGCAATCCTAAGATGGTGCAGGCNCTCAACAAGTACGGCAAGCCGCGCTACAAGAACAAATATACCGAACACGAGGAAGTCGTGGATATCGCAAAAATGCCGATTTCCGAAATGTCNAAGATTCGCGGCAGAGAGATTGCGATGATATTCCAGGAGCCGATGACAAGCCTTAANCCCGTGTTTACGATAGGCTATCAGCTTGACGAGGTCACGCTCCTGCACGTAGGNGGCGCAGANAAAGAGGACGCAAAGAAGCGCAGTATNGAGATGCTCAAGCTTGTCGGTATCGCAATGCCCGAGCANGTGTACAACTCCTATCCGCACCAGTTGTCGGGCGGTATGCGTCAGCGTGTCATGATTGCAATGGCACTTTGCTGCAATCCTAAGCTGATAATAGCNGACGAGCCGACGACCGCGCTTGACGTTACGATACAGGCGCAGATACTCGACCTGTTGCGCGAAGTCAAGGACAAGATAAGCGGAAGCATAATGCTTATCACGCACGACCTCGGCGTTATTGCGGAAATGGTTGACTATGTCGTCGTCATGTACGCGGGCAGAGTTGTTGAAAAGGGTACGGTCAGAGAGATATTCAAAAATCCGCTTCACCCGTACACGATTGGTTTGCAAAAGAGCAAGCCTGTAGTTGGCAAGAACGTGGATAGGCTGTACAGCATCCCCGGCAATGTTCCGAACCCGATAGATATGCCGTCCACCTGCTACTTTAGAGATAGGTGNGATATGCGTTGCGAGGCATGCCGCGGAGATTATCCCGAAATGGTGCAGGTATCGCCCACGCACTTTGTAGCTTGCCACAGATATAAGGATTTGCAAAAGGAGGATAACGAATGAGCGACCTCACAAATTTTAAGGACGAAGCCGTAAACAATGACGAAGCCGTGAAAAACNCAGTGTCCGAAGTAAGTGACGGNGGTGCGGCGGAGAGCATTTTGAATGATAGCGCCGTGAGCGATAATGCGGCAAATAGCGTTTTGGAGGATGGCGCAAAAAGCGAAGCNAACAGTGTTCGCGTAGAAGCGTCTGGGAACGCACAGGCTTGCAGCGGCAAATGCTCGGCGTGTCAGTCCGACTGCGCNGATAGAAAGAGCGCAAATAGGTCAAGCGCAGACAATAAAGAGCCATATCTCCTTAAAGTCAAAAATCTGAAAGAGTATTTCCCGATAAAGACCTTTTTTGACAAGAGAAAGAACGTATACTTGAAAGCGGTTGACGGCGTATCCTTCAACCTTAGACAAGGACGCACGATTGGTATTGTCGGTGAATCNGGCTGCGGAAAGACCACGCTTGGAAGAACCATACTTAGACTTTACGAGCCGACGGCAGGTGAGATTATATTTGACGGTCATCATCTCGAGAAGATAAAGGGNGAGGCACTCAGAAAGCTNCGCCCCAACTTCCAGATGATATTCCAAGACCCATATTCNTCACTCTCTCCAAGACTTACGGTCGGCGAGATTGTCGGCGAAGCCGTNAAGACGCACAAGATTGTATCCAAGGAAGANTATAAGGATTANGTTGTAGANATAATGCTCAAATGCGGACTTCAGCCGCACTATTTCGAGAGATATCCTCACGAGTTCTCGGGCGGTCAAAGACAGCGTATCTGCATTGCAAAGGCNCTTGCACTCAAGCCGAAGCTTGTTATCTGCGACGAGCCTGTTTCCGCACTTGACGTGTCCATACAGGCGCAGGTNATAAACCTGTTTAAAGACNTGCAGGAAGCGGAGAATCTTGCGTACATATTTATTTCGCACGACCTGTCCGTTGTCGAGCATATCTCCGACGAGGTTGGCGTTATGTACCTTGGCAACATGGTTGAGTTCGGCACAAAGGACGATTTGTTCTCCAACCCGATGCACCCGTATACGGAAGCNTTGTTCTCGGCAGTGCCTATNCCNGACCCCGACACGAAGATTAAGCGTATAATCCTGCAGGGCGATATTCCGTCACCTGCGCATCCGCCAAAGGGCTGTAAGTTCCATACNAGATGCAGCAAATGNATGGATATATGCTCGCAGGTTGAGCCGAAGTTTAAGGACTATGGCAACGGTCACTTCGTCGCATGCCATCTGTATCCGCAGGACTAAGGGNANCGGCAATGCGCCGATTATAGGNAGCTTATTAAATTATAGTTTTACAAAATGCAGGAACATGTTTCCTGCATTTTTCNCTTATNGGAGTTTATATGAGGTTTTAGAGCGTTTACTTGCAGTATCGTGCGNTTTTATTATGTGCGGCGGCGGTTCTTACAATTTTATAAGCACAATAAATTGCTTGAAATTGCGCCAATATATGCTATAATGAGTCTTGAACCGAATATNTTTTTATATCGGAAATACTTTGGCCGAAATTGTCGGCGGAGGAAGAAATGGGAATTTTCAGAAAACAACTCCTTAAAGTCGTAAGCTGGGAAGATAACAGCACAAACACACTGGTACATAAATTTGAGCAGAATGACAGATATGCCATTATGAAAGGCTCTCAGCTTGTAGTAAGACCGTCACAAGCGGCAATCTTTGTNTATCGCGGNTCNGTGTGCGACGTGTTTACCGAGGGNAACTATAAGCTCGAGGAGGGNTCGACTCCCATTCTTACGAAGATGGCAAACTGGAAATATGCCTTNGAAAATCCAAAGGAAACGGACGTATACTTCGTCAATCTGCGCCGCTTTACGCATATGAAGTGGGGCACNCCNAATCCCGTAATGATGAGGGATAAGGANTTTGGCATGATACGTATCTCGGGTCACGGNGAGTATTCCTTCCACGTGGAGAATCCCGCGCTCTTNATGCGCGAGTGCTTTGGCACAATCCGCTCGTTCAGAACGGAGGATATACAGGACCANTTGAAGGCGCTCGTGCTTTCAGAGTTTACGGATATGCTTGGCGAGTGTCAGATACCTGCGCTCGACCTTGCGGCAAATTACAANGAGATTGGCAACGCTACGCGTATAAACGCTTCGGCGCGCTTCAAGGAGCTTGGCTTTGACGTTGACCAAATACTTATCCTCAACCTCAAGCTTCCCGAAAGNGTGGAGAAGGCAATGGANAAGCGCACTACGCTCGGCGTATTCGACGGCAAGATGAACGAGTACGCTCAGTACGAATCCGTGCAGGCTATGCGCGACTCTGCAAAGAACCCAGGAATGGGCGGAATGTTTGCAGGTGCTGGNGTTGGAATAGGCGTAGGCGCAAGAGTAGGCAACGAGTTTGCCCGCAATATAAACAGCGCAAGCAATGCCGCACCGTCCACGCAAAATCATGCTCCAATGCAGACCTGCTCCAAGTGCGGCTCAAGCGTAGGCGCAAANATGAAATTCTGCCCGCTTTGCGGCAACAGAATGCAGACGAGCAGNACTGTGGAGTGTAGCGTATGCCACAACAGTGTTGAGGTAGGNATGAAATTCTGTCCTAACTGCGGCAACGTCATGCATGCGCATNCAACNGTNCAATGCAAAAAGTGCGGCACAACCGTTGCTGCGGGAACAAAATTCTGCCCCGAGTGCGGAGCGTTGATAAAGTAATATTAGGCAATGTCAGACGGTAGCTTTGATTATACACATTCGGGNGTTGTAAAATGCGAGTCATGCGGCGCGGATATGACGTATGAGCCTGCNCTTGGCAAGCTGTCATGCGCATATTGCAATTCGACGCGCGACGTTGAAAAGCGTGTTCCGCACATACGTGACTTTCTTGAGGAAAGAGTACACGGCTATGTGGAAAACGACGACAGCGTGTACAAATGCCCAAATTGCGGCGGACAGGTTGAGCTTGGCGGTTTTAAGACCGCAACCAACTGTCCGTTTTGCGGTGCTACGAATATTGTCAAGGTGCAGGACATCAAGGGCTTGAAGCCAGACAGCATTTTGCCCTTCAAGCTGCCAAAGGGGAAGGCGTGTGCCTATGGCAGGAGATGGCTCAAGTATAAGCCGTTTGTGCCCACAAAATATAAGAAGCATATGGACGAGGAGAGCTTCAAGGGCGTGTACATTCCGTCCTTTGCGTTCAATGCGGATTCTTATTCTAAGTACGAGGGCAGGCTTGGCGAGAGGCGCACAAGGACTGTCGGAACGGGCAAAAACAGGCACACGGAGACCTATATTTATTGGTATCATGTGTCGGGAAGCGACACGCGTTCATTTGTAAATACGATGATTGAGGCAAGCCCTCAGATACAGCAAAAGGAGCTTGACAAGCTTTTGCCTTTTGACGTGGATTTTACCGAGGCGTATACGAAGGAATATCTTGCCGGCTTTTCGGCAGAGAGATACAACGCTTCGCTTGACGAGTCCTTCGATATAGCAAAGCGTAAAATGGATGACGTTATACGAAATGCAATCATCTCGCGCTATAATGCGGACGTTGTGGATTATCTCAACGTAAATACGCGTTATGACAAGATTAAGTTCAGATATACGATGCTGCCGCTTTGGATATGCGCGCGTATGTTTAAAAAGAAGCTGTATAGGGTTATCGTCAACGGCAGGACGGGCAAGGCTACGGGCAATCTGCCCATATCGGGCGCGAAGGTAAGCGCATTGGTGATTTCCGTCGTAGCGGTTTTGGCGGCGATAGCATTGCTTATATGCCACTTTATGCTCGGTATAATATAGGCAAATATACGCAAAATGAAAATGACGCGCACTTGCGCGTTGTAAATATTGACAAAAATGGAGGTGCGGAATATGGTCACGAAGGATATGCTTATAAGCAAGGTCTTGGAGCAGGGCGACGCAAACAAGATTGCCGATGTTCTTATGGAAAGCGGTATGCACTGCCTGCATTGCATGATGGCACACGGCGAAACTCTTGAAGAAGCGTGCGCAGTTCACGGCGTAGACGCAGACAAGCTCGTCGAAAAAATAAACGCAGTTTGTGCGTAAAGTAGTCGCGCCGACTGTCACGCCTGACGGCACGTACACTCGGACACGATAACATAAGTGAACTATAACAAATAAAAAAATTTGTGCCCGAGATGCGCTGTGAGCGCAATCGTCTGACGTGCAAAATGAAGCAAGTGAATTGCTCCATTTTGCGAAAATTAAATCATGAAAATAATGGACCTGCGATAATAGCAAGTCCATTATTTTTTCGGGGTTCCCACACAACGTACCTGTTTGTGGGGTCATATATTTGCATTGTGACGAGGTTATCCAATTACACCTTTTTCAATGATACCGTAGCGTAAGCAGCAATAGCCTTGCCGTCGCCGATGTCGCCGACCTTCTCGTTTGTTGTTGCACTCACGCCGATATTGGCGGCGGATATGCCAAGCAGGTTTGACATGTTGGTGCGCATAGCGTCAATGTATGGCGCGAGCATTGGGCGCTCGGCAATTATTGCAACGGTCACGTTGTTGACTTTATATCCGCGCTCGCTTGCTATCTTCAGCACGGTGAATAGCAGTTCCATGCTGTCCGCATTGTCATAGCGTTCGTCATCAACGGGGAAGAGGTGACCTATATCCTTTTCGCCAAGTGCGGAAAGTATTGCGTCCATTATCGCATGTATCGGCACGTCGCCGTCGCTGTGCGCGATAAAGGAGAATTCGCAGGGGATATAGGCTCCAAGCAGCTTTATGCCATTGCCGCTCGTCAGTCGGTGTATGTCATAACCGCATCCCACCAATATACCTGCGTCCGCTTCGGGCTTTATGTCACCCTCGTAAGTGATTTTGACGTTGTTTTTATCGCCTTCAACTACGCCTATTTCGCCTGAATATGATGTTTTTATGACGCTTATGTCATCATAAAATGTCGATTGTGCATTTTGATAGGCACTTACAACAATATCTCGCTTGGCACAAAACGGGGTTTGTACGCGCTTGAAACGCGCTCTGTCGGCAGGCATAACGCCGTCCGTTACGTCTACGATTGAGTCTGTCATGCCAAGCAGGGGCAGGGCAACGCCATGCTTAAGCGCGCTGTTTATGACATTGTTTATAAGCTCAGTCGTTACATAGGGTCTTGCTCCGTCATGGATAAGCACAAGCTCCGCGTTTTCCTCAACCGCTACAAGCGCATTCTTCACCGTTTGTGTGCGAGTGCTTCCGCCGACTGCAAGTGCAATGCGGCTGTCCTCTTTAAGTCCTGCAAGGTCGAGCGCGGCAGAAAACTCGTCCGCAAAAGACGTTTCAATTCCGACAATAATTTTGGATACAGTCGGAATTTCCAAAAACGGTTTTATTGCTTCAACAAGCACGCACGAGCTTCCGCATTTCTCGAATAACTTGTTTTTGCTTCCATAGCGTTGACTTGTTCCGCCAGCCGTAATTATTACATTGATTTTTATGTTTTTCATAATCAGTCCTTCATTATTTGAGTGGGGATTGTATTTTGTTTTTGCAAAATGAGGGGATTCATTTCCCGCATTTTGCACCTTGTGAGTTTGCGCTCAAAGTGCAACTCGCGCATAAAAGTAGTTTATTTGTTGTGTTTGTATAAGTGCGCGATTGCGCGTCCCACAGCGACAAGCTCATTGCTATGAGAGATTATTCATCTTGATTATTGTCGCAAGGGTTGACATCTGGCGCAACTATTCTGTACATACTTTCTGCAGATTGCTTGGTTTGGTGTTCGTCTGTGGATAAAACCTCAAACGACATCGTGCGGTTGCCAAACGTGACGGATACGACGTCGCCGACGTTTACGTCCTTGGAGGGCTTTGCGGTTTTGCCGTTGACCTCAATGCGTCCGCCGTCGCAGGCTTCCTGCGCGACGGTTCGTCTTTTTATCACTCTCGATACCTTCAAAAACTTGTCTATCCTCATATTGCTCCTAAGGTGCGCTTATTATTCGTGACACAATTTGCGCGCTTGGTTTTTGTCAAAAAGATTATAGCCTCATTTGCGGCGGTTTTGCAATATGCGAATTGCGTTTTGTAGCTTTTAAGACGAATTTTTCATCCTGTATTCATTCAGCGGTGAAAATATGACAAAATTTTCAAAGAAAAGTAAATAAGCGGAAAAAAGATAGTTCAAATCGTTTGACAGTCTTTACAAATAGGTATAAAATAGGAAAATGTATTATAATGCAATCCTTGCCCTCTAAGCTGCTTGCTTTGGGGGTAAGGGGGTTATAAGAACGAATGTATTATAGTATAAAGTAACAAAAAATACAAGTCCGCGGATATGGGGAGCGAAAAGAAAAATTTTCCAAATTTCCTTACGCGGCGCAAATCGGTAATTTTTTTAAGGAGAGATATTAATGTCCCAGAGAATTCACAATCAAATGTACGGCACGACGGAAAGACGCGACTTTTCGCAGATTAAAAACGTCTTGCCGATACCGTATCTCATTGAGGTGCAAAAGGATTCCTACGCAAGCTTTATCGGCGAAGGCATTGACGAAGTGTTCAAGGATTATTCGCCTATCGTGGACTTTGCAGGCCGCCTGAAGCTGGACTTCCTTTCTCATCGCTTTGACGGCGAACCAAAGTACACCGTCAAGGAATGTAAGGACCGCGACGCAACGTATGCGGTGCCCCTCAAAGTAAGAGCGCGTCTGACCAACACCGAAACGGGTGAGGTCGTAGAGCAGGAAGTGTTTATGGGCGACTTCCCCCTCATGACGGACGCGGGTTCATTCGTGATAAACGGCGCGGAGCGCGTTATCGTCAGCCAGCTTGTCAGAAGCCCCGGCGTATACAACGACAAGGTGCTTGACAAGAACGGTGTTCCGAGATATGCGACTACGGTCATTCCTAACCGCGGCGCATGGCTTGAGTACGAGCAGGACATCAACGATATTCAGTGGGTACGCGTTGACAGGACGAGAAAGATTACCGCAACCACGCTCATGCGTGCGCTCGGCATCGGCACTGACGAGGAGATTATTGAACTCTTCGGCGGAGACGAGATGATTGTCAACACCTGCAACAAGGACGCGGCAGACGCAAAGAGCGTAGAGCAAGGCAAGATAAACTTCTTCCGCCGTCTGCGCCCAGGTGAGGTTCCCACCGTGGAAGGCGCAAACGTGCTCATCCACAACACGTTCTATGATTACAAGCGTTACGACCTCGCAAGAGTCGGCCGCTACAAATACAACAAGAAGCTCGCAATCGGCACGCGTATTGCAGGCTATAAGCTTGCAGAGGACGTTGTAAGTCCTATCACGGGTGAGATACTCGCAACAAAGGGCGAAGTCATTTCCGAGCAGAAGGGCAAGGAAATTCAAAACAACGCCGTCAACGTCGTATATCTTGAGTACACAAATGCGGACGGCAAGCCCTGCAAGTTTAAGGTTATCGGCAACAACACCGTTGACCTCGACGCGTTTGTTGACTGCAACCCCCGCGAGCTTGGCATTTTGGAAAAGGTTTACTATCCAAACCTCAAGAATTTGCTTGACGAGTTTGCTGACGATAAGGAGCAGTTGCTTCTTGCGATTAGGTCATCCGTTGACGAGCTTGTTTACAAGCACATCACGCTTGACGACATCGTCGCCGTTGCGGACTACAACCTCGGCTTGCGCCACGGCTTTGGCACCTGCGACGATATCGACCACCTCTCCAACCGTCGTGTCCGTGCAGTCGGCGAGCTGTTGCAAAATCAATTCCGCATCGGTATTTCACGTCTTGAAAGAGTTATCAAGGAGAAGATGGCTTCCGCACAGGAAAACGCAGACCTCACTCCTCAGACTCTCATCAATATCCGTCCTGTGACGAGCGCGGTGAAGGAGTTCTTCGGTTCTTCTCAGTTGTCGCAGTTTATGGACCAGCCCAACCCGATTGCAGAGCTTACGCACAAGCGTAAACTTTCCGCTCTTGGTCCTGGCGGTCTGAACAGAGAGCGTGCGAGCTTCGAAGTACGTGACGTTCACCACTCTCACTACGGACGTATGTGTCCTATCGAAACTCCTGAAGGACAGAACATCGGTCTTATCACATCGCTTTCATCCTACGCGAAGGTCAACGAGTATGGCTTTATCGAAACGCCGTACCGCAGAATAGAAAAGACCTATGACGCAGAAGGCAAGATTGTCGACGCAGTTGTTACAGACGACGTCGTATATATGGCGGCGGATGAGGAAGATAAATACGTTATCGCACAGGCGAACGAACCGCTTGATGAAACAAGCCGTTTCGTGCGTCCCCGTGTCAACTGCCGTATTCAGAACGACATCCGTGAAGTATCCAAGTTTACTGCGGACTACATGGACGTCAACCCCAAGCAGTTGATTTCAATTGCAACCGCGCTCATCCCCTTCCTTGAAAACGACGATACCAACCGTGCGCTTATGGGCTCGAACATGCAAAGACAGGCAGTTCCGCTCCTTAGACCGCAAGCTCCTATGATTGCGACGGGCGTTGAGCATAAGATTGCATACGACAGCGGCGTGTTGAAGATTGCAAAGCGCGACGGTTTCGTCAAGTATGTTGACAGCGACAAGATTGTTATCGAGTGCGCGGACGGAACGACGGATACCTATATCCTCAGCAAGTTTGAGCGCTCCAACCAATCCACCTGCATCAATCAGCATCCGATTGTGTCAAAGGGCGACAAGGTGTTTGCTCCCGTCTACGACGAGAAGGGCAACCTTGTGAAAGAGGGTACCGTGCTTGCAGACGGCCCTGCGTGTGAAAACGGCGAGCTCGCACTCGGTAGAAATATGCTTATCGGCTTCATGTCGTGGGAAGGCTACAACTACGAGGACGCCGTTCTCATCAGTGAAGAGCTTGTAAGAGATGATTTGTATACCTCTATACATATTGAGGAATATGAAATAGAGTGCCGCGACACCAAGCTTGGCGAAGAGCAGATTACAAGAGATATTCCAAACCTCAGCGACGAAGCGCTCAAGTACATTGACCAGGACGGTATCATCATGGTCGGTGCAGAGGTCAAGGCTGGCGATATTCTCGTCGGTAAGGTTACACCGAAGGGCGAAACGGAGCTTACTCCCGAGGAGAGACTCCTCCGCGCAATCTTCGGCGAAAAGGCAAGAGAGGTGCGTGATACTTCCTTGCGCGTCCCCAACGGCGAAAGCGGTATCGTCGTTGACGTAAAGGTGTTCACAAGAAAGAACAAGGACGAGCTTGCACCTGGCGTAAACAAACTCGTACGCGTATACATCGCGCAGAAGAGAAAGATTTCCGTCGGCGACAAGATGGCGGGACGTCACGGCAACAAGGGTGTTGTTTCAAGAGTTCTGCCCAAAGAGGATATGCCGTTTATGGCAGACGGTACGCCGCTCCAAATCGTGCTTAACCCCCTCGGTGTTCCGTCACGTATGAACATCGGTCAGGTTCTTGAAGTCCACCTCGGATTTATCGCGCGTATGCTCGATTGGAAGATTGCAACCCCCGTGTTCGACGGCGCGAACGAGCAGGATATAAAGGCATTGTTCAGCCAGTGCGGTCTTGTAAACGAGGACGGCGAGGTCGACGGCAAGATTCAGCTTTATGATGGAAGAACGGGTGAGCCGTTTGAAAACCGTGCAACGGTCGGCTATATGTACTACCTCAAGCTGCATCACCTCGTAGACGACAAGATTCACGCAAGGTCGACGGGTCCGTACAGCCTTGTTACACAGCAGCCGCTCGGCGGTAAGGCGCAATTCGGCGGTCAGCGTTTCGGTGAAATGGAAGTCTGGGCGCTCGAGGCGTACGGCGCGGCGAACATGCTGCAAGAGATTTTGACTGTCAAGTCGGACGACGTTGTAGGACGTGTCAAGACGTATGAGTCAATCGTCAAGGGCAGCAATATTTCAGAGCCTGGCATTCCTGAATCCTTCAAGGTTCTTGTCAAGGAATTGCAGAGCTTGGGTCTTGACATCAAAGCTCTTACAGAGGATAGGGATGAGGTTAAGCTGCGCGACTATGACGACGAGCTTGACTTTGATACCAACGCAAATAAGACTGAAGAGCTTAAGGAAATCGACATTATGGCAGATGGCGACTTGTTTGCAGGCTTTGGTCTTGGCGACTCGTCAGATGATAGCAAGAGTCTGTTTGACACCGACGATGACGACGAAAGCATATTCGGTGAGTTGACGCAAGGTACGCTCGATATGAACGATATCTTCGGCAACAACGATTCTGACGAAGAGTGATAGGAGGACATTATGTACGAACTGAGCAATTTTGATGCTATTCAAATAGGTATCGCATCTCCCGAGAAGATTAGAGAATGGTCGTACGGCGAGGTCACGAAACCCGAAACTATCAACTACCGTACACAGAAGCCCGAGAGGGACGGTCTGTTCTGCGAGAGAATTTTCGGACCAACCCGCGACTGGGAGTGCCATTGCGGAAGATATAAGAGAATTCGCTATAAAGGCGTTATCTGCGAAAAGTGCGGCGTCGAGGTCACAAAGTCCAAGGTTCGCCGTGACAGAATGGGACATATCGAGCTTGCTTGCCCTGTCACACACATCTGGTACCTTAGAGGTGTGCCGTCAAGAATAAGCATTTTGCTTGACATCTCCCCCAAGGAGCTTGAACAGGTTGTGTACTTCGTTTCATACATCGTACTCGACCCGGGCAACGCAACGGATTACATTAAGAAAAATCAAGTCATCTCCGATAAGGAATACCGCGACTTGCTTGACAAGGAATTAAATTTCAGAGTAGGCATGGGCGCGGAGGCAGTCAAGGAACTGCTCATGGAAGTTGACCTTGAAGCGGAAAGTGAATCTTTGAAGAA
>JAAVHW010000032.1 GCA_014799525.1 Clostridiales bacterium
ACCGACAGTTAAAGTGCCGTTTTCGTTGGAATTATTGTCGGCGTCTTTGTCGTCACATGCGACGAAAAGTGTCATCGAAAGCGCAAGCACGATGACGAGCAATAGTGTTACAAGTGTTTTTTTGATTTTCATAAAGTGTACTCCTTTATATTGATTTTCACGTGTAATCAAGAAGGAGTGCAAATGTAAAAGGGCAAAATATAACAAGTGCATTCTCTTGATTTTGCCACAAACCAAATATAAATAGCAGAAAACTTACTATAACGAGAAATACACTTGTTACCGAAGTAAAAAGTTTTCTGCATACATTTTATAATTAAGTTCGTGGCAAGTGAATGATAGCACATCAAAACGGCTTTTACAAGTTCTTAGTTTGAAATATGTTTGATTTTATGAATCCGTATTGTGATTTGAGTTTAAGTATAGTTGCGATAGAGGATAATAGCAGAACCAAACACGCATTGCGTGCTTGACTTATGAGGGTTTGAGTATTAAACTTACTAATATATAATTTATATATTTCGATAACTTGCGAGGTATAAATGGACTACAAGCAGATTGAAAGCAAGTGGCAACGCATTTGGGCGGAGACAGGGCTTTACAAATTCGACAAGCAAAAGGTTGACAAAAAGTTTTACTGCCTTGAAATGTTTTCATATCCTTCGGGTGCGAAGCTACACGCGGGGCATTGGTACAACTACGGACCTGCGGACACGTTCGCGCGTTTCAAGCGTATGCAGGGCTTTGAGGTGTTTCACCCGATGGGCTTTGACGCGTTTGGTCTGCCTGCGGAGAATTACGCCATAAAGACAGGCATACACCCTGAGGAGAGTACGCTCAAAAATATCGAAACAATGGAAGGTCAGCTTCGCCGCATAGGCGCTACCTATGATTGGGACTACGAGCTTAAAACCTGCACGCCCGAATACTACAAGTGGACGCAGTGGATGTTCTTGCAGCTCTTCAAGCATGGGCTTGCCTATCAGAAGGACGCGCCCGTCAACTGGTGTCCGTCCTGTAATACGGTGCTTGCAAACGAGCAGGCACAGGGCGGCGTATGCGAGAGGTGCGGAAGTCAGGTTACGCACAAAAACCTCAATCAGTGGTTTTTCAAGATTACGCAGTACGCAGATGAATTGCTTGACGGAATTGATAAGCTGGATTGGCCCGAAAAGACCAAGGCTATGCAGAAAAATTGGATAGGCAGAAGCTACGGCGGCGAGATAGAATTTGCCGTCAAGGGTACGGACCTAAAGCTCAGAGTGTTTACCACAAGAGCGGATACCGTATTCGGCGTGACGTACGTAGTGCTTGCCCCCGAAAGTCCGCTTGTTGACGTCATCACCACGGCGGAGCAAAAAGCCGCAGTCGAGGAGTACAGAGAGAGAAGCGCGACGGCAACCGAGATAGAGCGTATGTCCTCCACGCGCGAAAAGACAGGAGTGCCTACAGGCGCTTATGCGATAAACCCTGTGAACGGCAGAGAAGTTCCCGTACTTGTTGCGGACTACGTTATCGCAAGCTACGGCACTGGCGCTGTTATGGGGGTTGCGGCGCATGACGAGCGCGATTTCGTGTTTGCGCAAAAGCTCGGCTTGCCTGTCGAGAGAGTGATTGCGAGTAAGGACGGCAGTGACGATACGTTGCCGTATACCGAATATGGAGTTCTCGTCAACAGCGGCGAGTTTGACGGAATGACGTCCGAGGACGCAAAGGTCGCGATACTCAAAAAGCTGGAAACGGTTGGCAAGGGTTGCCTTAAGACCAACTACCGTTTGCGCGATTGGCTGGTGAGCCGTCAACGCTATTGGGGCGCGCCTATCCCAATCATACATTGCGAGCATTGCGGTGCTGTGCCTGTACCCGAAGAGGACTTGCCTGTACGCTTGCCGCATAACGTAAACTTTACACCCGATGGAGAATCTCCGCTCAAAAAGTGCGATGAGTTTATAAATACAGTTTGCCCTGTCTGCGGTAGACCTGCAAAGCGTGATGCGGATACGCTTGATACGTTCGTTTGTTCAAGCTGGTACTTCCTGCGCTATCCCGACAGCAAGAATGCGGATAAGCCNTTTGATACGGAGTGGATAGACAAGGTTCTGCCTGTAGACAAGTATATCGGCGGTGCGGANCANGCCTGTATGCACCTGCTGTACGCGCGTTTCTTCACCAAGGCACTGCGCGATATGGGCTATCTCCACTTTGACGAGCCNTTCCTGTCTTTGGTGCATCAAGGNACNATCCTTGGACCGGACGGNAANAAGATGAGCAAGTCNCGNGGCAACGTGGTTTCTCCCGATGACAGNATNGTNAAGTTCGGTGCGGACGTNTTCAGAGTATATCTGATGTTCGGCTTCAACTACGTTGAGGGCGGTCCNTGGAATGAAAGCGGCTTGGAATCTGTCAANCGCTTCTTTGAAAGAGTTGAGCGTATCGTCAAAAAGTGCTTCGCTATGAGCTTNGAGGACGCACCAATCGGCAAGGCGGANAAGGAACTCAACCGCGTACGCCACAANACNATAAAGAGTGTGACGAATGACCTTGCNACGTTCTCCTTCAATACGGCAATCGCAAGACTTATGGAATACGTCAATGCGATATACGCATANGAAGCAGGCGTAGAGAAAAAGCATGCAATATATAAGGACTGCGCAAAGGATTTGGTTTTGCTGTTCGCACCNTTNGCGCCGCACTTCTGCGAAGAGCTGTGGGAGGTCTTGGGCGAGAAGTATTCCGTNTTCAATCAAGCGTATCCAACCTATGATGAAAAGGCGACGNTACTTGACGAAATAGAGCTTGCCGTACAGATAAACTCCAAGCTCCGCGGCAGAATTATGGTTGCCAANNNCGCGTCTAAAGAAGANNTTGAAAAGGCGGCGGTTGCCGAAGTTGCGGCGCAACTTGACGGCAAGCCNGTAAAGAAAATAATCATAGTGCCCAAACGCCTCGTCAATTTAATAGTGTAAGAGGNTAATCAAATCAAACNCCCAATAACACTACTTTAAACAAACAAAAATACCACTTAAAGTGGCGATAATGAAAATATTATAAATTTGGAGATAAAACCATGCTGGATTTATTGAGAATCAGAAGCAATCCGCAAGAGGTCGCAGACGCGCTTGCAAAGAAAGGCTANAAGGCAGACTTTACGCAGATAATCGAATGGGATGACGAGCGTAAGGCAACTATCACGGAGATTGANCAGCTCAAGGCACAAAAGAACAAGGTGTCNGCGCAAATCCCCGTACTCAAAAAGGCNGGTCAGCCTGTTGAGCCTATCTTCGAGGAGATGAGAAAGCTCGGCGATGAGATTGCGGCAGGCGACGCAAAGATAACCGCNCTTGTCACAAACATCAACGACGCGCTTGCGGTTATGCCAAATATCCCCGATGACGATTTGCTTTCGGGCGAAAAGGAAAACAATCAGGTCGTTAAGGTGAGCGGCAAGAAGCCCGAGTTTGATTTCACTCCCAAGAATCACGTTGACCTCTGCACAAGCCTTGGACTCATTGATTACGAAAGAGGCGTAAAGCTCAGCGGCAACGGCTTNTGGATATACAGAGGTATGGGCGCAAGGCTTGAATGGGCGTTGCTCAACTANTTNGTAGAGGAGCATTTGAAGGACGGATACGAGTTCATTCTTCCGCCTTATCAGCTTGGCTACAACTGCGGCTACGGCGCAGGACANTTCCCCAAGTTNAGCGACGANGTTTATTGGCTTGACTGNGACGAGGACAAAAAGCGCAACCGCTTTATGNTGCCCACCGCAGAAACCGCACTCGTCAATATGTATGCAGGCGANATTATNGATGAAAGCAAGCTGCCGATGAAGTTCTTTGCATATTCTCCNTGNTTNAGAAANGAAGCAGGTTCTGCGCGTACAGAGGAGCGCGGCATGATTCGCGGTCACCAGTTCAANAAGGTGGAAATGGTGCAGTACGCTCACCCCGACCACAGTATGGAAGCGTTTGAGGAACTCGTTGACAAGGCGGCAAAGCTCGTTGAGGGCTTGGGCTTGCACTTCCGCGTNAGCAAGCTCGCGGCAGGCGATTGNTCCGCTTCTATGGCAAGAACGTATGACGTAGAGCTTTGGATTCCGTCTATGGGCATCTATAAGGAATGCTCGTCCGTCAGCAACGCCAACGACTATCAGGCGCGCCGCAACAATACGCGCTTCCGCGACAGTCAGACAGGCAAGCCAAGATTTGTGCATACCTTGAACGGCAGCGGCCTTGCAACCTCNCGTCTTATCCCTGCCATTGTNGAGCAGTATCAGAATGCGGACGGAAGTATTACAGTTCCCGAAGTTCTTCGTAAGTATCTCGGTGGTATCGAGAAGATAACGAAATAATTTGATATCANNTNATATNAANAAACGGCTCTGCAATTGTAGAGCCGTTTTTAATTACAAGCGGAATATCTACACAAAGTGTGTAGGTATATTGACAACCATATTACTGTCGTTATATAATACTTTTACAAACTAAAACACATGTTGCAGATAGGGGGGGGGGTATAACTCAACCTCATTCGTGTTTTATAGGTGGAGAGATGAAGGACGTAATAAAAATTGAAAGCTTGTGCAAAAGCTTTGGCGAGGTCAAGGCGGTGAAGGACGTTTCTTTCAGAGTGAAAGAGGGCGAGCTGTTTGCATTCCTTGGAATAAACGGCGCAGGCAAGAGTACGACCATTTCTATCATTTGCGGACAGCTTGCGGCGGATAGCGGAAAGGTGTATGTAAATGGCGTTGACGTAGAGAGCGGCAGCGGCGAGACCAAGCGCGAGATTGGCGTTGTGTTTCAAAACTCCGTACTCGATAAGGCACTTAGCGTAAAGGACAACCTTAAAAGCCGCGCGGCGTGCTACGGCATATGCGGCAAGGATTTTCAAAAGCGACTGGGCGAGCTTAGCGAGCTGTTTGACTTGAGTCCGATTATGAAACGTGCGGTTGGCAAGCTGTCTGGCGGACAGCGTAGGCGAGTGGATATTGCGCGCGCACTGCTTGCCTCTCCCAAAATACTTATACTTGACGAGCCTACCACGGGACTTGACCCACAGACAAGAAAGACCTTGTGGGAGATACTCGGCAGACTGAGAAGAGAGCAGAATATGACGGTTTTCCTCACTACGCACTACATGGAAGAGGCGGCGGATGCGGATTACGTTGTTATTATTGACAGCGGAAAGATAGTTGCGGACGGCACTCCGTTGCAGTTGAAAAATACATACGTTGGCGATTTTATCACACTGTATGGTGTAGAGGAGAGCGACTTGCAGGCACTGGGCACGCCATATGAGAAGCTCCGCGATTCATATAGAGTTGAAGTGGCGAACACGCAGGCAGCAACAGACCTCGTCATTGCACATAAGGAGCTATTCCGTGACTATGAGATTGTAAAGGGCAAGATGGACGACGTGTTCCTTGCCGTGACAGGCAAAAAGCTCGGCGAAGAGGAGGTTGGCAAATGAAAACATTTTTCACCCTATGCGAACGCAATATGAAGCTGTTTTTCAAGGATAAGGGGCTGTTTCTCACCTCGCTCATTACGCCTATTATACTTTTGGTGCTGTACATAGCGTTTTTGGCAAACGTATACCGTGACAGTATGATGTCGGCAATCCCCGAGGGATTCGTTATGCCGGAAAAGCTTATAAACGGAATAGTTGGCGGACAGTTGTTCTCATCACTGCTCGCTGTCAGCACTGTGACAGTGACGTTCTGCGCAAATATGATTATGGTGCAGGATAAGCTCACGGGTGCGGCAAACGATTTCTCCGTTACACCGCTCAAAAAGCCTGTACAGGCAATGGCGTATTTTCTCTCTACGATGTGCGTCGCGCTTGTGATATGCGTGTTTGCAATGGCGGCAAGCATGATATATCTTGCATGCGTTGGCTGGTATCTGTCCGCAGGGGACGTGTTTTTGCTGCTGCTTGACACAATTATACTTACCCTGTTCGGCACTGCGCTATCCTCGCTTGTCAACTGCTTCGCGCATACGCAAGGTCAGATGCAGGCGGTTGGAACGATAGTAAGCGCAGGCTACGGCTTTATATGCGGCGCGTATATGCCGCTTTCAAACCTTGGCAGCGGACTTCAGAAGGCGGCGTCTCTTCTCCCTGGAACGTACGGCACCGCGCTTTTTAGAAATCATGCAATGCGGGGCGCGTTTGAAGCACTTGCCGACAGCGGCGTACCAAACGAGGTTGTAAAAGGGATAAAGGACTCGATTGACTGCAACCTGTATTTCTTTGGTGACAAGGTTAGTATAGGCGCAATGTACGGCGTGGTTATTTTGTTCACCGTGCTTGTGATAGGGGCGTATATTTTATCCGCGGTGTTGCTTGAAAAGAAGAAAACCAAAAAGATAAAGCCCCTAAATAAGCCCTTCAACTTTAAGAAAAAAGGCTGATTGAAATATATTAAATTTAAAAAGCCGAATTTGCTTGAA
>JAAVHW010000033.1 GCA_014799525.1 Clostridiales bacterium
GGTCTGCAAACTCGTCCGTGACGGCTTCGGTGAAGCGGCGGCTGAACTCTCTCAAATCAAATTCCTTTCTGAAGCCGACAACCTTTCTGAAGAACTGCTCGGGATTGCAAACGGAAATGCCGAATACGCCGTTTGCGCCAATCTCGATAACCTTGTTGCTGGTCTTATCTCTGTACATGACCTTGTTTGGCGTACCCCACTCAATCTTGACGCTCGTCTCCTTCGGGATATAGATGACCTCAACGGAAATGCCCTTCTTCCAGTTTTTAATCTCGTTCTTGTCATCAAAGACGGGATAGGTGCCGCTCTTGTAGAGTCTGCAATCTCCGCCGCCCTTTATGAGCAAAGCGTTGTGCGTAAACGGAACTTCAAGCAACGCTTCCTTGTCGTCCACCATGTCGCTTACGCGCACGAACAGCACTTGGTTGTCGTTGACGTCCGCGTTGCACAGATTCTGTTCAAACTTAATCACCTGATTTTTCTTTTTGCTAAATAATGCCATTTTCTCCTCCACCCGTGCCATGAGGCACGCCCATTATATTTAATATACTTATTAAATTTTAATATACTATCAAACAACTGTCAATATTCCTACACATAAAAATGTAGCAATATTGTGCAATTTGTCGAATAAGTACCCCACAAAACAGGGGCGTTTGTGGGAGGTATCGAAATAGTATCCCCCAAGCAAAGAGATTGGGCAGCAAAAGAAAAAGCATCGCAACCGTTGATTGCAATGCTACCTTTTGATTGTTTTGTGCCAAATTGAAATGCTATGGCGACCGCTTAAAACAAGTCCTCATCAAACGGGCTGTCCGTATACGAGGTGTGATATCCAGGGTTTGTATCGGGGCGCAGCGCGTTTGGATAATGAATGTCCGATTTTATGTCAAGCACGAGCTTTTGGAATTTACTGCCTATGACGTAGGGATTGCTGACGTCAAACAGCACGGCGGAATTTGAGGATGCGTTTACGTATATGTCACCAACCTTAAACAGCTTATCCGTCGGACTGACCTTTACGTTGACGGTTTCAATCTCGTTGTAGTTGAGAAATTTGAAGTCTATGCCGATAACGCCCGAGCGCACTATGATACGCCTATCCGTCGCAACGTACTCGATATTCTGTATCTCCGCAACGGCTTTTATCGTATTGCCAATCCAAATCCAAACAGGAGTGAGGTGCAGCAGGAAGAACGGAATGATAAACCCAAGTATGCCAAGCGGAATACTCCCCTGCGACATACCGTAGGAAATACCCACGATAAACGCGCCGTCGAAAATGAGCCATATGAGCGCAATTGGCAACATCTTGAACGCCGCCTGCATAACGTACGCCTTCTTGTTCGGCTTTGCGCGCCAAAGCACACTCTCGCCCACGTTCAGAATATCTTCAATCTTGTTCGCCTGCATAGAGTCTGTCACGTCAAAGTATCTTTCATCAATCCGCTTCATAGCAAAATATCCTCCTAAGACACTGCAACCAATATAGCATACTATATGAATCATTGCAAGCAAACACGCCTATAAGTTCACGTTTGACTTATATGCCGCATTTCCCACAAACCCACGTTTACAAACACAAAACGCGGCATAAACACCGCGTTTTGTGTAATAATCACTAAATTGATTACCATGCTTTTTTCTCAATTATAAAACGGAAAGGTCCTTTCAACGATATATAATCTGGCGTTACTACATAATTATGTTTAATTTTTATGTAGTACTCACCTTTACCATTAAAATGCATATCGTTACTAAAATACGTTTCACCATTAATTTCTATTATGTTCGTAGGATAAGGGGTATGCTCATCATAACCTGTTTTATGACCGCTATCATCAAATATATCTACTGGAAACGTCATGAATGTATTATGTTTTAAACAATACGCAGCCGACTCTTCTATTTTGAATTTGAAGTAATAATAATCTTGGCTATCACCAAAGGTGATTTCATATAAGGTATTGAATCCAATCTCTTCGATATCTTCCTTTACGATTTCAACTCTCACAGCCTCGTCGTTGTAGTTTTTGAGGACTATGTAGCAATATGAGTTTTCAAAGCTGCGCGTTGTGTTCAAGGTAGAATCGCTAAGCTCAAATGTCGCAAGACTTGATTCGTAATGATTCCAGATTGAATGAGGCCGTGTGTACTCCGTCTGATAGTCTCTGCCAAACTCCAATTGCTTCCTTAGGTCGGAAAAGACAACGCCGTCTGTGAGTATCCTATACCTTTCCAAGACGGACATATTATCAAGAATGACAACGTACTCGCTGTTTGCTGGAATTGTCAGTTTGTCAAAGCCCTGCTTTTGCTTAACGTATAAAGTGCTATAATCCTTGTATGAAATTTCGTACTCTGTCATATCAACTTCAAACTTTACTTCCTCTCCTGCTTTTAAGTATCGCCACTCCCTATAATATACATAGCTCCCGCGTAGTTCTTTTTCATACCACTCCAACTCCTCGCCGTTCATCGTGACCTTCGCCTCCTCGTATGTGGTCAGACAAAATTCATAGTCACTGTTGAAATGCGGCGTGAAGCTATAATACGCCCAGCCGTCTACGGCAGTTGCCTTGTACGCACCGCGGTGCGTTTTATCATGCCCGCATATCTCAACCTTTGTATATTCTTTCTCCGTCGGCTCCGTTGGCGTCGGCGTTGGCGGCTCGGGGTTGTCTATCACTCCGCTGTCTATCGGCGGCTTATCCATTGCGCGCGGGATATATACGCCCATAAGCGTAGAGGCTATGATTGCAAGCACCAGTATGGGCACGACGATTGCGCATAGCTTGCGTACGGACCTCTTGCGAGGGGCTTCATTTTCCACAGTCTGCTCCTGCTCCACAGACTGTGCCTGCCGTGCAGACTCTGCCTGCCTTACAGGTTCCTTGCCAGTGAGAATCTCGTCCACGCTTACGCCCAGCACCTCCGCGAGCTTGGGAAGCAGCGCCATATCTGGCATGGACTTGCCTGTTTCCCACTTGGATACCGCTTGCTTTGTGACGTTCATCAGCCTCGCAAGCTCAACCTGCGATATTCCTTTTTCCTTTCTCTTCTCTGCAATAATTTCATGGAATCTGCTCACAAACATACCTCAAGAAAAAAATTTATTATTACAAATATACTATCTTATACATATATTTTCAATTGTTATCTCAAAAAACGCGGTCAACTGTTGGTTGACTGCCCCAATTTTTCGTCATTGTGATGCATTTATGCCGAGACAATCCAGACCGTTTGTTATTTAATTCGTTTTTCCTTAATGCCACGTCTCCTCGCTCCTCGCAATGACAAGGTTTTATCATTCAAATCGGTCTTAGCCAAATCAAATAATATTTCTCCAAAAACTTTTTCTCAGCCGTTGACAAGCGTTTTTGTATGTGCTAAATTTATACCTGTTTTGAGTGTACCCCACAAATTTACCCCACGAAACGCGGCGGTTTCGCGAGGACCCCTCAGGGACGTTTGTGGGAAAAAACAAAGCTCCGAACAGAATGTTACGGGCAAAATATAATAAGCAACAACAGGTGATTTTTTCTTAGGCGTGAAACGTCCTAAAAAAAAACGCCTTTTTTTTGTGGATTTACAGGAAATTCAACAAAATTTTGGGGCAAGCGAGAGGTAGATTTATGACAAAATACGTGTTTGTAACAGGCGGAGTCGTATCAGGACTCGGCAAGGGAATCGTAGCCGCTTCACTCGGCAGACTGCTTAAGCTCAGGGGCTATAAGGTAGCCGCGCAGAAGTTTGACCCGTACATGAACATCGACCCAGGTACGATGAATCCCACCCAGCACGGCGAGGTGTTCGTCACCCACGACGGCGCTGAAACTGACCTCGACCTCGGTCACTACGAGCGCTTTATTGATGAAAACCTCACAAGGCTTTCCAACCTCACGAGCGGCAAGGTGTTTTGGTCGGTGCTCAACAAGGAGCGCAACGGCGAGTATCTCGGGCAGACCGTGCAGATTATTCCGCACGTCACAAACGAGATAAAAAGCTTTATACAAAAAAACGTGGAGCTTACGGGCGCGGATATCATGATAACCGAAATCGGCGGCACGATAGGCGACATCGAAAGTCAGCCCTTCCTCGAAGCTATCCGCCAGTTCGCGACGGAAGTAGGAAGAAAGAACTGCCTGTTTATACACGTGTGCCTTGTGCCGTACATCAGCGGCTCGGATGAATATAAGTCAAAGCCAGCCCAGCACTCCACAAAAGAATTGCAGGCTATGGGCATAAGCCCCGATATCATTATCACTCGCTCGGACGAGGACTGCGGCGACGCTATCCGCAAAAAGATTGCCCTGTTCTGCTCCGTTGACGAGGACTGCGTTATCGCAAACACAACCGCAAGCTGCCTTTACGAAGTTCCGCTTCTGCTCCACAAAAACGGACTCGACAAGGTTGCATGCCGCAAGCTCGGCTTAAAGAACAAGTGCGACCTCGCGCCTTGGAAGGCAATGGTGCGCGACATACACTCGCGCAAGGGCGTGACAAAAATTGCTATCGTTGGCAAGTACGTTTCGCTTCACGACTCCTATCTATCCATTGTGGAATCGCTCAATCACGCCTCATACGCCTGTCACACCAATCTGCAAATTGAGTGGATTGACAGCGAGGAGATAACCGTCAAAAACGTAGCGCAAAAGCTCAAGGGCGTACAAGGTATACTCGTCCCTGGCGGCTTTGGCACAAGAGGCACGAACGGCATGATTGCCGCATGCAGATATGCGCGAGAGAAGAATATCCCCTACTTTGGAATCTGCCTCGGCATGCAGATTGCAGTGATTGAATACGCAAAGCACGTTGCTGGTATATCTGACGCTACGAGCGGCGAGTTTTCAAAGAACGGCTCGCACGTCATAGACCTTATGCCCGACCAGACTGGCAAACGCCTCGGCGGCACTATGCGCCTTGGCGCGTACCCCTGCCTCATACGCGAGAATACGCAGATGGCAAGAACGTACGGCGCGGAGCTTATCGAGGAGCGTCACCGCCACCGCTATGAGTTCAACAACGACTATCTTAAGCAGCTCACGGCGGCAGGTCTTATCATAAGCGGCACTTCACCAGACGGCAAGATTGTGGAAACCGTCGAGGTTGAGGGCAATCGCTTCTTCATCGGCGTACAGTTCCACCCCGAATTCACCTCTCGCCCCAATCACCCAAATCCGCTGTTCAGAGATTTTGTAGCGAGTGCAAAGGAAACACACTTAGTGTGATTACTGTTTACTGCCGTTCTCTACCTTGCGATTATCTACGTGTGATTGCTGTTTACCGCAGTTCTCTACCTTGCAATCATCCTCTTCGTCATTGCGAGCATGGGGTCCCCGCAAAATGCCATTTTGAAGGATAAATTAGCGAAGCAATCCAGACCGTTGGCAGTTATATAGCGAAATAAGCGTATAATCTACGACTAAAACACAAAGATATCATACACTTGTTTTAAATATCAAACAATTTGTATGATATTTTCATTTTTGTATGATATCGTTTGACTTTGCATATATAAATGTGTAAAATTACCACAGTAAATCAATCTTGGAGAATGTTATGTATCACATCATAATCAACCCCCTCGGCGGAAAAGGCAAAAGCCTTAAAGCACTTGAAGAAGTGGAGAGCATCCTCAAAGAAAGCGGCAAGCAATACGCGGTACACAAAACGGAACACCAAGGACACGCGACAGAGATTGTAAGAGAGCTTTCTCACACTCCCGACAGCGATATAATTATGCTTGGCGGCGACGGCTCGTTCAACGAGGTGCTGAACGGCATTGACAACTTTGAAAACGTCACCCTCGGCTTCGTACCCTGCGGCACTGGCAACGACTTTGTGTCGGCAAGCAATCATCCCAAAAAAGTCAAAGACGCAATGGCTGTTATCCTCAAAGGAAAGCGCGAATACGTGGACTTTATCCAGCTTGACGACAGGCGTTGTCTGAACGTACTCGGCGCAGGTATGGACGTGGACGTCCTCTTGAAATACGCAGAGATGAAGCCATTCCACGGCAAGGTGAAATACTATGCTTCGCTGTTCTACACGCTCGCGCACACCAAGTGGCATAAGCTGCGCCTCACAATAGACGGCGGCAAGCCTATGGACAGGAGCGTCTTTATGATTGGCATTGGCAACGGCCGCAGTATCGGCGGAGGCATGCCGATTTGCCCCAACGCCAAAGTGGACGACGGCAAGCTTAGCATTGTCGTTGTAAACGAAATGAAGAAATGCTTGATACCGTTTAGACTCCTCTCATTCCTCACAGGCAAGCACGTAAAGAAAGCTTGGACGGAGGAATTTACAGGCAGTGCGGTAAAGATTGAAGTGCTTGACGACAGCAAGTTTGAAGCGGACGGCGAGGTGTTTGCAAGCGAGCTTATCAACTGCCATATAGTAAGCAATACGCTCAAGGTATTCAGATAAAAGAAAAATCAATAATATGAGTGGTAGACTAAGCCACACAAAACAAGTTCTCAAAAACATTATAAAAGCGTGCAAGCTGCACGCTTTTAATTTTTGAAATTATGCTTTGTTTTTACAAATAATTGGTTTTATCTAATCATTTTTGCACAATAAACCTGCGTTTTTGACATATAAACTTATTGTCCTACATGCAACAAGGCTATCGTAAGATTGCCAGACGTTGTATCCACTTCGTAGCAATATGCCGCATCCTGCTGCACTCCGCCGAGATAGCTAAGCACGTTGTTTCCGTTCACCTTTGAATGAGTCATACCCTCAAAGTTATATGAGTGCAAACCGCTGACCGTATCAAAGATTACGCTAAACGCTCTTTCATTTGTTAGATATATATAAACGTCGCCCGAGGTTGTGTCAATTTCTAAGTCTATGGGCAAGCTCAAGCAAGTGAGCCCTACTCTGCCTGAAACCGTTTCAATGTCGATTTCGCTCGCCTTGCAGTCTACGAATATGTTGCCCGACGTCGTTTCCACGTCAATTTCTGCCGCAGTACACTCTACATTCACCAAGCCCGATACGCTCTCTACGCTGACCTCGTTTGCCTGTATATCCTTCACAATCACGGCGGCGGATATTGCTTCAATTTCCACCTCGCGCAATGCCAAATTTGATGGTATCGTCACATACAAACGCTTTACGAGCTTGCCAATCGTCACCCTGCCCGACTTTGCATATCTGATGTTCAGCTTCGCGCCGTCATGATAGTAGTGCATCGTGGTATCTTCGTTTATCTTCTCGCCGCTTGTTTCCTCATAGAAAGATACCGTAGTTGCCGTGTCGCTCGTCTCTACAATCACCGAACCGTTGCACCACTCTATATCCAAATCTACAACGGAGTCAAACTCTCCGCTATCCGCCACCGTATACGCGGCTGCGTTGTCGTACTTGCTCGCATAGTTGTTGAGTTCTCCGCAAGCGGACAAAGCAACACTCGCCGCAATCACGAGCAAAGCGACGAGTGTTAAAACTGAAATTCGTTTACTTAGTTTCATAAAGCACCAAAAACTAATGTACTTGCGATACGTCACATAATCTGACGGTAAATCGCCTCTATCTCTTTCTTGCCCCAAACCTGCGGACAGGGATAAAGCGGATTTGCTTCCTGACACGCATGCTCTATCATCTTGGGCAATCTTGACTCTTCAATGAGCTTGCCGCCCTCGCGTGACATGATTTTGTTCGGGATAGCCATAGACTCGTTCATATCCTCAATCCACTTGATGAACTTGTTTGCCTTCTCGGCGTTATTCTTGCCCTCTATGCCAATATAGCCAGCGAGCTTGGCGAGCTTTTTGTGCGCACTCTTGCCGTACGCTTTAAGCACGTAAGGAAGTATGACGGCGTTTGCAAGTCCGTGCGGCACACCGTACTCGCCGCCGAGCGTGTGCGCCACTGCGTGTACGTATCCGACATACGCACGGGTAAACGCCTTGCCTGCAAGATACGCCGCCCTCTGCATCTGATTGCGCGCTTCGAGGTCGGAGCCGTCATCGTAGGCTTTCTTCAAATACTTATGTATGAGCTTGACCGCTTCAACTGCGTCCTTCTTGGTTTTGGACGTATTCTCGCCGCCGATATACGCTTCAACCGCGTGAGTGAGCGCGTCCATACCCGTCGTAGATGTTATGTGCTTGGGGAGCGACTTTGTAAGCTCGGGGTCCATAACCACGTATCTCGGGATGAGCATCGGGTCGTTTATCGGATACTTCTCGTGAGTTTCGGGATTGGAAATAACCGCAGCCAGCGTTGCCTCAGAACCCGTACCCGAAGTCGTAGGAATTGCCACAAGCGGTGGGAGCTTCTTTGACACCTTGAGGACGCCTTTCATTTGCGGAATGGTCTTATTGGGGCGGGCAACTCTTGCGCCAATACCCTTTGCGCAGTCCATTGCCGAGCCGCCGCCAAGCGCGACGATAACGTCACAGCCGTTCGCCTTGTACATTTTGAGTCCGTCCTCAATATTGCCAATCGTCGGATTGGGAACGACGTCGTGATAAACACAGCCCTTCATACCCTCCGTTTCGCAGGCGGCAAGAATGGGGTCTGCCATGCCGAGCTTATAAAGACCGCCGTCCGTAACGATGAGTATGCTCTTAAATCCTTGACTCTTCAAAAACTTTGGCAGCTCCTTAACGGCACCTGCACCAGATAGCGTCTTTTTGTTCTGATTCCAAGGCAGGAACCACATTGCGCACCACATCGTCTTTTGGAAGATGCGGCAACCGAGCTTGTAAAAACAGTTCATATTCCCTCCCGATATGCACACGCCAGCGAGCGTGCTTGAGCGCAGCACCTTATGCGCATGCGCCTTTATATCGTTATATTATAGATAAATTATATATTATCACCATTACAATGATTTGTCAAAAAATATTATCTGCACGTATTTGCAGNCACTTTCAAAAACGCGTTTTANAGTTTCNTCATNACCAAAATCAACCGGCTAAAAAAATAAGGGCTCNGCAACCNGCAAAGCCCTTANTATGCNTAAATCGNCATTTATNTTGNNATTTTGAGTNCATAAACNNCACTTTATGCTTGCAACTCGTCNGCAAGCTTGATTATGCTTGCGGCATACTTCTTCTTGCGCACGGCAAGAAACTTTTTGTAGATAAAGTAATTTGCAACCACAATNGCNATGCCAATTACGCCCACAACAACGCCAACNGCAAAGAGATTTTTTGCAATTACGCCAAGNCATATGCACATNCCTACGCCNAGCACGAGTGAGCCAAANATNCCCAATACATACGCAAGCGCGGTGGGCGGAGTTTTGACCTTGCTGTCAAGCTTNTTCAGCTCGTCAAACTTTGTCGGACGCTTCTCCTCNTATTCGCCCTTGATTTTCATAGACTTTTCAATTTGATTTTCGTTCGTCATAAAGTGACCTCCTTGAATTTTGTAATTCAATTCTATGAGNCGNATGTAACCGTTTGNCGAATATAAAATTTTTGTTTGGTTATTATTTTGTAAAACAAATGTAACACACGCTNCGCGTGTTTGACTCTTCATATTCCANTAANNTTGNNATATANANATTCANAAAGTANAAACNTNNGANATATNNNNTNACCTATATNTANTGAANNCTAAAATTGCGTTATTGAGATGAAATGNGCGAAAGTGTTGATTCAATTTATTGAATCAACCATAAGCCACTATTCCGTATTTTTACATCTATTACGCAAAATGAGGGGATTCACTTCCCTCATTTTGCACCTTGTGCGTTTGCGCTCACAACAAAACTCGCAAGCTTCCTACATTTAAACTATTTACATCAATTGCGCATTGAAGTTTGNGATTTTGTGTACCGAGCGAGTCTCCNCAAAACATCCCTGTTTTGTGGACATATAAGCGAGGTGTGACATTCGGCGCAACTACTTCAGTCAGCTAAAAAGGCGATACGACCGTANACNCATATACTCCAAAAATCAATCATCCACGTAAATGGNAATAGCGCNATACAGAGCAAGCCGAACATCAGNGTGGAGGTGTTGCGCGTTTCGAAGAAGCGNACGATGCGNTAAAGGGAGGACATCAGCCAACCGAGGAATAGCTCGACGCTTAGCTTTTGCCATAGACGAAGCTTATCNAACTTTCCCGTAAGAGTGATTTTTTCATCTATATCNGGCTCNACAGGAAGCACTACGGTAAACGTGCTACCCTTGCCCTTNTTGCTCATGACGTATATATTGCCGCCGTGCGCGCGNACAATCTCCTTGGTTATATAAAGCCCAAGACCNTTGCTGGACGAGTCCGACCTTGTTTTATCCTCGGTATAGAACTGGTCAAAGATGAATGGAATGCTTTCTCTTGAAATGCCNATGCCATGGTCCTTGACGCTGATNCGCAAGGTCTTTGCCCACAGCCTGAATGACACCTTTATCGTCGTACCTGCCGANGAGTATTTTATAGCATTGGTAATGAGGTTTTGCAAAACTCTGCCAAACTGATATGAGTCGATACGAATTTGCGCATTTGGTGCGCGCTTTACTTTGAGCTGAATTCCCTTTTTCTCCGCAACGGGAATGAGCCTTTCAAACGCACCTGCNAANTATTCTCTTGCATTGTGCAGGGACATTTTTGAGGCTTCATTCTCCCTNGCCTGATGGGATTCCTCAACGAGNCCAAGCACCATATCGTTCATCTGCTCCGTCTTTTGGAGAATGAGCGCAGGATAATCCTTATCNTCCATGCCGTCNCTCATGCACTCNGCATATCCCGCGATAATGGTAAGCGGCGTTTTCATGTCATGCGCAACGGAGGCTATAGCCATATTNTTACGNCGTGCGCCCTCNGTNTCGATATCNGACATCTTGACAAGCGTCAATCTTAGAGTTTCAAGTCGNTTTGTGATAGCNCTATAAACACCTGCGCCCTCTTCCTTTATCGGCTCGTAGATGTTTCCCTCTTGCAGCTTCATGAGGGACGCTTCTATTCGTGACAGCTTATCTTCTTTTTTCATAATCTAATATTTCAAAACGCGCAGTTTATATAGTGGATTTGATAGTTTAATGACTGATATTTGTTAAATTGTTGGATTCGTTGTAATTTTTCTTGCCAGCAATCACAATCCTATTTCGCAAAATGAGGGGGATTCACTTCCCTCATTTTGCTCCTTATGAGTTCGCACTCACAGCAAAACTCATTGTTGTTTGATTATGCTTCTTTTAATCACGCTTATCATTCAACAATGATTTTGCGTGCCGTCAGGCGTGACGACTGGTGCGAAAACATTAGCACTGCCATTTGTAGCCCAGTCCCCAAACCGTGACTACGTTATGTATATTCACCTTTGCAAGCTTATCGCGAAGGCGAGCTATGGTGACTGCAACGGTGTTCTCGTCAATGTACTCGTCTATGCCCCAAACCTCATCAATGAGCTTTTGCTTTGGGATAATCTGATTTTCATTGAGGGAGAGGTAATCAAGAATTTTGAATTCCTTTGCGGTGAGCGGAAGTATTTCTTCCTTGAGCTTTGCCTCAAACCTTTCAGATGAAATGATGAGGTCGCCGTATTGACGAGTGCCTTTGTTCTTGTTGGAATTGAACTCATAGTATCTACGAAGCTGTGCACCAACTCTCATATTCATTTCATTGAATGAAAACGGCTTTGTCATATAGTCGTCTGCGCCGAGCGCGAACATCTTTTCCTTGTCCTCTTCGGCGACCTTTGCGGACACGACGATGATTGGAATATCCATTGTAGCGCGCAGCTTTTTGCACACCTCATAGCCGTCAATGACCGGCATCATTATGTCCAATAATACGAGGTCGGGATTTACGCTCTTTGCAAAATCCAATGCCTGTGCGCCATCATACGCCTGATATACGGTGTGACCTGCGCGGATAAGATAGTTGCGCATCATATCCGAAATTTCTATATTATCTTCTGCTATAAGTATCTTTCTCATCATGCACCTCGTGCCTATTATATAATTATTTTCATCAGTTTTCAATCAGTTTTGACTTANTATTCTAATTATATAGTATATNTAGTGTTATATAGCATGCCGNNCNCTTACGCTTGAGGCTTAACACTCGCCACCTGCGCTCGCGTTGTTTGCGGCAATCTTTTCCTCTGCGTTCTTGAAATAACGGGCGTACGCTTTTTTGCAATACCAGGCNTGATTGGGCTTTTGCGGCTCGCCGTCATAGGCAAGATTATATTTGCCGTTCACGCGCCAGCCGTTCAGCAGTGCGATNTTGAATGCGTCCGTCGGGCAGTTGAATGAACACCTCGCGCACATNAGGCAATCNCCATGGAACTTGAACTTGCCGTCCTTTATGACGATGTTTCCAACGGGGCANTTCTTAGCACACGCGCCGCAGCCGATACAGTCCTTTTTCTTTACTCTGAACATTTTTCCGTTTACGCGCATTGCGTGATGCTCTATCCTCAGCACCCACGCAATAAAATGNCCNAACGGCACCCACTTGAGNTTATGCTCAACGCCGCCAAGCACCTCGCGCGCCTCGATAGGCGCAAGCGACTTTGCCGTATTCCACATACGCGCCGCCATTGTGTCGGTATGGCGGAATATCATGTTGTATGGCATTATGTAGTGATATTCNGAAAACTCCTCGTATCCCTTACGCTTCAAAATACCTTTCATTTTGTAGGAGGATATATTGTTTACTCTAAGCGGCTCACCAGANGATTTGAGTACGAAATACTTTTTTCCGNTTGNCTTTGGCAGCTTGCGCGCGAGCGTAAGCATAATCTTTGGAGCGTTGAACGCATGTATGGGATATGCAAATCCAACGTACTCGAAGTCGTTTGGNTTTNGCAAATTNTCAAAGTCCGANGTCACCTTATAGAGCGTTGTCTGAACGCCGTTTCTCTCAAACTCATCCTTATATAATCTGCAAATTTTCTCAGTATTGCCCGTGCCTGAAAAGGCATAAATTATCGCGTTTGCCATATGCATCTACCTCATATCTTCTTATACTTTGCGTTGTAGTCCTTGTCGAAATAGTAAACGCAGTCCTCGCCTCTTGCGTGNGTATCATACCAGACCTGCGCATAGAACGGCATAAACTTCGACAGTCTGTCATAGTCCCACGGCTGCGGCTGACAGCACTCGGGNCACCAGTGTCCCGCCTTCAAAACGAGATANGGCGAGGCGAAGAAGCGATGACCGTCNTGGCACTCCCATTCAAGCTTTGTATACAAATCGCCCTTNGTCATNCTCTCGGAAATGCACTTGCCNCCTCTGAACGCCGCAGCGGACTGCATATCCTCGATATCAAGCTCGCTGTCNGGCTTGCTCTCGTCATAGCCGTGATTGAGCCTATAGCCGTTTTGCACAACAAGCCTTATATCGCGCATTTTGTCGTAGTCAATACTCTCGTCNGCAAGCTGCCCTTTTGCAAGAACGGGGAAATGNTCCCAGTCCGTNGGCATACATTCAAGATTGTCGCTTCCGCCAAAAAACGCCTTTATTCTGCCCGTTTGGTTGGTATTAACCCATCTTCTTGGCGCATTCTCGTCNTTGAGCAGTCTTTCTATTGCCAATTTTGAAATGAGCTTTGCAGGGAAAATCTTTGCAATCTGATAGTAGCTGTGCTTGCGCAGTATCTCCTGCCAATAGTCCTTTACATCCTCTCTTTGGAAATCGAGATAGTCGTTGAGTACGTCGCTGTCCTCAAACCACATACAGTGGAAGTTGCGNAGTGAATTCCATTGCGGCTTCATAAACTTCTCCGTTGAGCCGCCTATAATCTTGAAGCCCTCATCAAACGTATCGTAGCCCGTAACGCGGTTTCTCGCGCCGCCGCCGATGTTGTAGCATTTGTGCCANAACTCCTCGGGAAGCTCACCAATGACGTCCTTGGCTACGATGTTCTTGATAAGCCTTCCGCTGTCGCGAGCCGTCACCCACTCGATAGGCGCGTTGAAGCAGGTGTGGAACATAAGTCCGTCCTTCATATTGTTTGTAAGCATTCTGTTGTGAAGCATACCCGTNTGACGAAGCACCACCCACGTGCTCAAATCGCTGTCAAGCACGTATCTCTCGCCCTTTATCTTGCTTGCAGANTATCCGTCGTANACGCTTGAAATGAGGGGGTCGCCAACTCTACCCCACGGATGCTTATGGTTGCGGTTGCCATATATTGCAACCGTTGAGACGTGTACAAACTTTGGCTGCTTGTCGCCAAGCTCGCTCACGCAGTCCACTAAGTTCATAGTGCCTATGCGATTGCAATCGTCCGTTTCCTTTGGACGGTGGTCGGCAAGCGGCGGAATGACTGCCGCAAGATGCATGACGTAATCCGTATCCTTTACAAGCNCGCGGCACTTCGCCTTATCCGCAAGATTGCCAAATATTATCTCCACACGCTTTCCGTACTTGCGCCTGCAATCACGCGCAAACCTGCGCTCCCTGCTCTCGTTGAGCAACAAAAGCTTCACCTTATCCACACAGCCAAGCTCCATAAGCTGCATGAGGGATTCCATACCCATATTTCCGCTTGCGCCAGTAAGCGCGACAACTTTACCCATAATATATAAACTCCTAATCTTTTGCTGCTTATATCATCTAATACAAGTCTTGCAAAAAACCTACTAAAATCTTACATTATCCTTACATTTGTGTATATTTTTACAAATAAGAACACGCCGCGGACTTTGCCGCGGCGTGTTTTCGATAAGGATAATTTTAGTATAATCACTTCATTTGCGCATTACAATTCAATCTGCTCAACGGAGCGAACTGAAATACTCACCGTTTTTGTGCCAATTGTGAAAACGACCACTTTTCTTTCAAAGTCGTATTCAGCCTCCACCTGCTCATCGTCCGAGAATGCGTATCTAAGCATCACATTTATATCAAATTCGTCGGTTTCTTCTTCGCTTTCATTACGATAAACTGCGAGATTGAACCGAACTTCGACTTGGGCGTCCGTATCGTACAATGTCACGGAAGTATCGTGTTTGACAACAATGTCGCCATTAAATTCAAGCACACTATCATTCCTGCTCACGCTTGCGGCGATTATCCACTTGCCCTCGCTTGCGGAGTAGAGATACAGCACCGCCGCGCCGTCCTCGTTCATATAGTAGCGAGCATATTCCTTGCTTTCAGCAACGTAGAACTTTCCGTTGTCGTTCACGTCCACAGTAACGATGCCGCTTGCGAACGAGTACACGTTGCCCGTCTTGAAGCCGAAGAAAACTGCGCCGCTCAGCGTATCGCTGCCGCTGCTTGCAATGACCACTTTCTCTTTCACACTTGCAGGGATATTCGAGCTGTATACAGAATTGAATGCTTCTATATCATTTACGGTAAATACAAAGTTGATATTGCTCTCGCTGCCAATCACGTAGAATGCGCTTGTCGAGATAGTCACGACGGAGAAATTCTCAACCGCGGATATATCAAACTTGATGCTTGAAGAATTCGCATAGCGGCTGAATGCATTGTCGCCTATGCTTACAATATCCTTAAGCACAACGCTCGTAAGCAGGTCACATCCGTAGAACGCACCCTCGCCTATCACGCGCAGATTTGGCGCTATAACAGTATTAAGTCCCGAATTTGCAAATACACGCTTGCCAATTTCTTGCACCTCGTTTAAGTCGAGTATCTCCAAGTAATCCATTTCCAAACGAATCAAATCAAACGCGCCCTCTGCAATACTCTTGATTCCATCTGGAATTCTCATTGTGCGAGTCGTACGGTTTATAGTGCCGATATACTGATACAGCATATCGCCCGCAAGAATCCAGCTATCCGTGATAATCTCAAAGCTCTTATTGCCGACTCTGAAATAGAACACGTCATACGAGTAATCATCGGGTGTAAGCACGACCAAATCGTCAGACACCAGCACCGCTTCGCCGCTTACGCCAAAGCCGTACGAGTCGATATATTTGCCATTGCCGAAGCCGTCAAGCATGAGCACCGACCACTTCTCGCCAATATATACGCCGTCACTCTCTGCGGTGTAGATTGTGTAAGCGTATCCTTCGCCCGTGGTGTATATCGTAAACACAAAGCTGTTCTCGCCAAGATACTGATACGCACCGTCGCCCTTTTGCGCAAATGCCTTATACTCTCCGCGCTCGATTTCCTTGCCGCTCTCGTCATAGACAATGGCAACTCCAACGCCGTCAAGATAAATATATGCATTTGTAAACTTGCCGCCATCACGCAAGCCGTATGCGCCATACGACATCGTACGAAGCACCGCCTTGCCGTCCACGAGATTGAAAATGAGCTGTCTTGTAACGCTGCCGTTTTCGTCATAAACTGCAAACAGTACGTTTTTGCCATCAACGCTCGGCTCGAACTGCCTTGGCGAATCGTATGCGCTATCCTCAATATCGCCTCTCTGCATGACGCCGCTGTACTCCGTTCCGTCAGCAAGCGTATACGTTGCCGACATATATCCGTCACCCGACAGCTTGCCTGCGCTTTCTCCGTTTTCAACGACGTCAAACTCGCCAAGCTGCGTATCGTCTCTAAGAATATAGAGGTTGCCGTACTCCTCAACCCTTGCAACGACGATATAGTATATCAATGTAACCTTCTCATCGTCTTCGCCGTTTGTGACAAACTTCAGCTCGTACTCTTCTCTTACTCTGTTGTCCGTCCTTACGTACGTACCCCAAACGATATTGCTGCCGCGATAGAGCAACGCGACGTCCACGCCGTCAAGGAATACGCTGTCCGTACCCACGCCTCCGTCCGAGTCAATCGTGTAGTAGAAGCCAGCCATACTGCTTATTGCGTTTACAAGCTCGAACGTACCCGTGCCTATATCCGTAACGCGGAATATATATCTTGCCGTGAGCGTTTCCATAATGACAAGATTGCCTTGGTATACGTACGCACCGCTTATCACTCTGCCGTTTGCAGGCGTAAACTCCGCAGAACCGTAGCCGTCCGTTGTGAGTCTGCCGACCGAGCATTCATAGTCAATTGCGTCGTCATACTGATAGAACTTGTTGCCGTCTATCGTGAACAGGAACCAGCCATACTCATCCTCTATCGCCTCATAGCCCTGCGTCGGGAAGATTGACACGTTCATCATAAATCCGTACTCGTTCTCAACCTCGGTGCTCACGTGGAAGAGTCCGCTGTAACAATAAATATACGAGCCGTTGTTGAGAAGAATGCCGATAACCGCGATTTCCTCGGATATGCGAATCATTCTTGCCGTATATACGTTTGGATAATCGTTACGTCTAAGCGAGGACGTATAATCTACGTCATAGATGTTTGACAGAGGAATTTCCACTGCCTCCGCGCCCTCGACCTCACTCTCGAATATGAATACGCGCTTTGAGCCGTCCGTAAGCGTAAACGTGTAAACGTAAACTACGCCCTCCTCTACGGTGTACTCTATGCACGCACGTTCTCCGTTCGCAGCGGTGAACCAAGCCTTGCCGCTAAGGTCTATTTCAATCTTTCCGTTTTCATCGTCCGCAAACACAAGCGAATCGCTGCTGTAAAGCGCGGTATGCTCGTCCTCGTTCACCGTGAAATCAAATCTAAGCTCCGAGCCGTTGAAGGTGTATTTATTGCCCGTCTTATACGCGGTATCTTCAACGAGGATTTGATAATACCAGTCATCCGACTCCTCATCGAGTATTCCAACCCAAACCATAGCATAGATTGCGCCGCCCGACGTGCGTGTAAGCGTTATAAACGCCTTATTCTTTACGCCGTCATTGTAGATTGCGCCGTTTACAAACAGCACGTTCTTAAAATCATATCTGCCAAACGCGCCGTCAAACTCTACTGCAACCTGACCGCTGAGGTCATCAGTAAAGTACAGCAAGGTACTCTCGTCGCCGACCATAACTTGAATGTAATGCTCCGTCACCTCGTAAATGCTGCTTCCGCTAATGGCAGTCCAGTGTTCAAACTCCTTCACCTCGTACGTGCCCTGTACGCCGTTTTTATACGCCTTGCCAAAGCCGTCAAACTCATATCGCGTATTGGTGTTCACCGCAGTGTACTCTCCGCGATAGTCGTCGTCCTCAATATAGAAGCCGCGAAGCTTCTTATCCTCAGGAAAATCCTTCATTTCAAGGCGAATATGTGCCGTGAGCATCTCATATCCGTAATCGCTTATAAATGTAATTAGATATGTTTTTGTTTCCTCGTCCACGCATTCGTAAGTTCCGTCAATTCTCTCAGTGCCGTCCTCCGAAGCATAGCTGTATTCGAGCCTGCCCATGCCGTCAAGATAAATCCTGTCGCTGATAACGTCAGCTACTTCTCCCTGTGGACGCAAAAAGTAGTAGCCCACTTCCTCGCTGTTTAATGGGTGGAATACAACCTCGTCATTCTTTGTTGTCAAAGAAAACACAAGCGTTTGCGCACTGTCATCCGTAGCGAATGTGAAAGCTCCCGTTTGGGGGTCTATCTCATACGTTCCCTGTATCGGCGTACCCTTATCAGGCGTATACTCTGCTACGCCGTGCGCTTTCAACTGTATCTTAGCCGCCGAACCGTCAAACGCCGCGTACGTGTTTTCCAATATGTCCATATGATAGTAGAACGCATATCCGACAATCCTGCCGTCAAGCACAATCTTGTCGTCATCTTCAAACGAGAACATGCCCGAAGCGTTCACAGTGCCGCGCTTCTCACCAAGTCCATCACGGCGCAAATATACGACGTTCTCCTCGCGAACAGGCAGGAACAAGAAGTCGTCACCGCCAAACATATCCACAAGTAGCTTATCCCACACTGCATATATCGTCATATTGTCGGACACGGTAACGCTATCGCCGCCGTCATAGACGACCGCGCCGTTCTCTTCATTTGTCCAGCCTGCCAAACGATATTTAATGCCAAGACAAAGCTCGCTCTCCGTCTTGAGCGTTACGCTCGCGCCGTAGAAGCATTCAACTTGATAGTCCGCGCCGCTTTCTGCTCCGCACACAACATCGACAGTATGCTTGTCGCGAGCAAGATAAACCACAAACTGCTCGTTTATCCCAAGGCTCGCGCTCTCCGTCTTGCTGTCAGCAAAACCATTGCCGCTCGGCTTATTTCCAATTGTGAAATGCTCGGGGACGTTGCTATACACAAACTTCTCACCATACCAAGCGCTGCCCTGCTCGTCCGCCTTCTTGACAAATTCGCCGTTTGCATTCTGCTCATACACGCTTACGGTGTATGCCGCCTTATATTTTGCAGTAAGCGTACAGCCGTCCTCGGGAACGGTTGCCTCATCACCGAGCGGCTCGCCATCAATAAACCAGCCGCCAAACGTAAGCGATTCAACAACCTTAGGCGTAACTCCGCTTATTGCGCCCTTCAATGAAGTGCCCGCCTTTGCAGAAATTGTAGACTGCGTAACACCGCTGCCAACGCCCTCAACAAGAGTTATCTCCACCTGCCCCTCCGCAGGGATTTCATTCTTGTTATCGTTCTTATCGCACGCTACTGCAAGCATAGCAACGAGCATCAGCATCGCCACACAGCAAAGAACCGTACAAATTCTTCTTATCGTTCTTCTCATCGGAACTCCTTTTTATGTACCTTACGCATATAGCGCACTGCAAGCATAATTAGTATTCAATATATATTAGTATTTAATTATATACATATAATGCGTATAAAGTCAACAAATACACTTTTCCGAATTATGGCAATGTTTGATTACATATTGCACTTTGGAATGGAAAGAAATACTTGCTTATTTTTTGTCATTGTATTATAATTGCAACATCAACTCAATGGAAGCGTATCGAAGTGGTCATCGTTTTGCGCACAGCGCGCCGCAGCCCACTTCGGCAAACATAATACTTAATACAAACGGAAGCGTATCGAAGTGGTCATAACGGCCCGCACTCGAAATGCGGTAACGGGGTAACTCGTTCGTGGGTTCGAATCCCACCGCTTCCGCCAATCCCAGTCATAAGACTGGGATTTTCTTTTGGCTGTGATTCGGGTGCTTTGCACCTTGCGCCCTGCTATGCAGTGCCCTACCCACGGTTCGTGGCTGACGCTCTCTTTTGTGAGCAAGCTCCCCGTTCGCTATTTCGCTCGCACACTCGCTACGAATCCCACCGCTTCCGCCAATCCCAGTCGCAGGACTGGGATTTTCTTTTAGCTGTGATTCGGGTGCTATAACCTCAACTTTACTATACAATTTACAAAAACTTGACGATTAGATTTACAGTAAGTTTACAAAAATGTTCGAATTCGTTGACGGATGGCATAAAGTTTGATATTCTTGAAATAATTTATGATATATCTAATATCAATAAATTAAGTGCTTGGGGAGGACAAAACATGAATAAAACGCTGTTCACATCGCTTTTGCTGAATAAAAAATACTATGAGGTAAATGACCTGCGTTACAACAAAAATGTTGGGGTTATGTTTTCGCAGGAACAGCTTTCCGAGTTTAAATCCTTCAAAAATGAGATTATAAGCAAAGTCGAAAATAAACAGATAGACAAACTTGCAGAAGTCTTAGATTTGGGTGAAGCGTTTACCGATGAATTTATAGACAAAATTGAAAGCATATTCTGCAAACTGCCGCTAAAAACATTCAATTCCGAGCATATGTTTTTTTTTTTTTTTTTGTATCTTTTATCTACCCAAAATGAGTATTTGTCGCTCATTTCAAATGATATGAAAGAGCATGAAGATGTTCTGTTCAACAGAAATATAAACGCTATAATGAATTCAAGAATTCTGTCTGAAATAGAGGGAACGCTCGGCATCGAAAACGTTCCTACTACTCGCAAAAGAATCAGTCAGATAGTAACCCATTCGGAAAATCTTACAGACAAAAACGATATCATTATAAACAACATGGTCAACGCTCTGCTGTACATTATAAATGAAAAGCCCGAATTCAATAAGGAAAACCTTTTCAAACTATATACCATTTTGAGCGATAGGTGCCTGACGGAGGATACTGTTCTTGTCGAAAACAATATGTATCGTACTGATGAAGTTACAGTAGGAGGCTTTGACGGCGCACCGCATGAACGCATAGACGAGCTTATGGATAGCCTGTTTGACTTTGTCAACAATGCATCGTATCGCAGAAAATATCAGACTGTTTTGCCGCATATCTGCCATTACTACATTGTATATGTGCATCCATATTTTGATTATAACGGTCGAACCGCAAGAATGGTTTCGTTTTGGATTAGCTGCCTATACGACATCATTGCCGCTCCGCTATTTCTCAGCGAAGCGATAAACGAACGTAAGCGCGAATATTACACTGCTTTGACCAATACGAGAAACATGGATAACGATTTGACATACTTCATCGGATATATATTTGAAACGTCAATAAAATTCAGTATTATCTATAAAAATGTAGAGAATATCAAATCCATTTTGATGCAAAGCGGAGATATCTTATCATCAACGGAAGAATTCTATATCAGAAAAATCTTGATACACTTGTCAAACGGATTTTTCAATCATAAGATGTTTGCAAATTGCATAGACAAAAATATTTCAAAGCAAGGCGCACTAAATATTCTTAATAAAATGACAGAATATAACATATTGACAGAAAGCACAAATAGAAGAGGTGAAAAGATTTTCAAGATAAATCCTGACATGCTATTATACGCCAATAATTGATGTTATTTGAATTAGATATAAAAGCGCTAATCAACAGATTAGCGCTTTTATTTATTGTTTTTGCTTTAATAAAGTGACTTATTTGACAAATGCAGAGAATGCTTTGTGAGCGGAATATACGTCTGCTTTGGAGACAAGCTCGTAAGGTGCATGCATTGAAAGCACAGGTACACCCATATCGACCGTGTCGATGTTGTTGTTTGCGATGTACTTAGCAACTGTTCCGCCGCCGCCGAGGTCTACTCTGCCAAGCTCGCCAGTCTGCCAGATTACGCCGTCCTTGTCAAGCACTCTGCGAAGATATCCAACAAACTCTGCCGAAGCGTCGTTTGAGCCAGACTTGCCACGTGCGCCCGTAAACTTATTCATCGTAACGCCCTTGCCAACGAAGCCTACGTTCATCTCCTCAAATGCGGAAGCGAATGCGGGGTCGTAGCCGGCGGTGACGTCTGCGGACAAGCACATAGAATGCTCGCGAAGCACGGACGGATTTACGCCGTAGCTCTTTGCAATCTCATCAAGTATGTCGCGGATGAGGATGCACTGCATGCCAGTGTTACCCTCCGAACCAATCTCTTCCTTGTCTGCAAGGATTGTGAGTACGGTCTGCTCCGTTTCAGTCTGCAAAGTTGCGGTGATTTCGGGATATGCGCAAACTCTGTCGTCGTGGCCGTAGCTTGCAACAAACGCGCGGTCAAGACCGACGTCCTTAGCCTTCACCGCAGGAACGGCTTCAAGCTCTGCGCTGAGGAAGTCCTCTTCAACCATGCCGTACTTCTCGTTGAGCAATGCAAGCACGCCCTTCTTGACTGCGTCCTTATCCTCGCCTGCAGCGGGAATGCCGCCGATAAGAAGGTTGAGGTTCTCCGCTTGGAAGCCCTCGGAGATGGTCTGCTTATACTGGTCTTGCGAGAGGTGGGGGAGAAGGTCTGTGATATAGAACACGGGGTCGCTTTCGCTCTCGCCGATGTTGACGTTGACCTTATTGCCGTTCTTAAGCACGACAACTCCGTGCAAAGCAAGAGGAATTGTGAGCCATTGATACTTCTTGATGCCGCCGTAGTAGTGCGTCTTGAGATACGCCATATCCGCCTTTTCAAAGAGCGGAACCTGCTTCAAGTCAAGTCTTGGGCTATCCACGTGAGCGACGAGGATGCGTACGCCGTTCTTTGCAACGTCCGCGGTACCTGCGCGAAGAATGAACAACGCCTTGCCGCGATTGTTGTAGTAGAGCTTGTCGCCCTTGTTTATCTTGTCGCCGAGCGTATAGGGCTTGTAGCCTGCCGCTTCAACCATAGCAACGGTTTCTTCAACGGTCTCACGCTCTGTCTTGCCGTTGTCGAGGAACTTCTTATAGCCCTCGTTGTACTCAAAAATACGCTTACGCTCCGCTTCGTCGCAGGCAGCGTAGATGTTTTGCCTTTTATAGGTCAAATCCATAGTTCACCTCGTGAAAAATTTTTATTGCTTAAATATTATATCCCTATCCATATAAAAAAGCAAGAGCAAACCTAAGCCGACTTTTAAATTAAGGGNATTTACAAAATCGAAGTNCGTTTCTTTGGGCTTGACCGACCGCCTTAAATATGCTATCATTTTCAAGCAAAAAATTATAGCTTCACCCATGAAGCAAAAAGGAATAAGGTATATGGCAATCAGAGAATTTTTGTCCTCGCGCGTCGAGGACTGCAAACGTCTTGTCGAGCTGCTCGGCGAAAAGTTTGCATACGTGAGCGTGTTGGGCTGTGACGTGACAACCAAAAACGTAGTCGTCAACCGTCGCACCTCTCGCGTTGAAACAGATACGGACAGCGACAAGGGCTTCGTTGTGAAACTCTCCAATGGCAGAGCGTTTTTTGAATACTCTGCTGACGACGTACACGGTGACGTAAACGCGCTTGCAGAGAAGATATTGAGCGAAGCCGTAGCGGCGGACTGCCTTAACGACAGCATGATACACTCACGCCCCGTCGCAGACGAGCCGCTTGAGAAGGACTTCGAGCGCGAAAACGACTTTGCAAACTACACGAACGCGCAGCTGCTCGAATGCTGCACCGCAATAAAAGACGACATTCTTTCTAAGAGTGAAAAAGTAGTAAACGCCGCGGTTATGTTGCGCTTGCTTGACGTAAACAAGGTTTTTGTCAGCAAAAACCGCACTTTAACTCAGGCTTATACGTGGGTAAACGGCATTTTGGTTGCAAACTATCGCGAGGGCGAAAAGATGGTTGGCGTACGCGAGGGCGAATGCTCCAACCTTCTTAGCGACGTTATGAAGGCTCTCCCGAAGCAGACTGACAAGCTCGTGAAGAAAGCTGAAAAGCTTGCGACTGCTAAGCCCATAACCCCAGGCGTGTACGACGTAATAACCGACCCGTCCATCACGGGTCTGCTTGCACATGAGGCATTCGGTCACGGCGTGGAAATGGATATGTTCGTCAAGGACCGCGCACTTGCAAAGAGCTATATGGGCAAGTACGTTGCGTCTCCTATCTGCAATATGCGCGACGGCGCGGCTTCCACTCTGTCGGTTGCAAGCTACTTCTTCGACGATGACGGCGTACTCGCACACGACACGCAGATTATCAAGGACGGCATACTCGTAAGCGGTATAAGCGACCTCGTAAGCGCAAGCGAGCTTGGCACGGAACCGACCGGCAACGGTAGACGTCAGGACCATGCGCGCAAGGCGTACTCGCGTATGACAAACACCTTCTTCGAGCGCGGCACGGATAAGCTCGAGGATATGATAGCCTCTATCAAGCACGGCTATATGATATTCGAAACCAACAACGGCATGGAGGACCCAAAGAACTGGGCTATCCAGTGCGTTGCGGAATACGGCATTGAAATTGTGGACGGAAAACTCACGGAAAACTACGTATCCCCCGTTGTCATGAGCGGATACGTTCCAGACGTATTGAAATCCATATCAATGATATCTGATGATTTTATTGTTGAAGGCGCAGGCTTCTGCGGCAAGGGACACAAGGAATGGGTGCGCGTTTCAGACGGCGGACCTGCATTGAAGTTGAGGGTGAAATTAGGATGAAAAATATACGTTTACTTCAAAACATATTGAGCAAACATAGCGGCGAATGCGAGCATAGCATTGTCGCAAACGACACGACCTCGTACGAGCTTTTCTTCGTACACGGCAAGCTGGAAACGGTACGCAAGGCGGAACACTCTTCCGCGCAGATAAGCGTATTCGTAAAGCATGACGGAAAGCTTGGAAGCGCAACCTTCGTAGCGGACGAAAGTGCAACCGAGCAGGAGATTGAAAGCAAGACCCAAGAGGCTCTTCAGAACGCAAAGATGATTTTCGATGAGCCGTACGAGCTTCCCTGCGACGGCAACCAGCTTGATGGCGTTATCCCATCCAACCTCGGCGGCAGAGATGAGAAGCAAGTGGCGGCAGACGTTGCAAAAGCGGTGCTTTCTGCTTGCACTCTGAATGACTGCAGCATAAACGCGCTTGAGGTCTTTGTCACAACGCGCGTGAATACGGTGCTCAACAGCAAGGGCGTAAACAAGCGCCAGACAAAGCACACGGTAAGCGTTGAGGTCATTCCCACCTGCAATGCGGAGTCTGAATCCGTTGAGCTTTTTGAAACCTACGAGTTTGGCAATCTTGACGAGCAGGCAATCATACGTGAAATCGCCGCAAGAGTCGAGGACGTCAGCATGAGAGCTAAGGCTGTCAAGCCGCAAACGGCAATNGACTGCCCCGTCATACTCAACCCCTACGATATACGAGAGTTCTTTGAGGAGCTTGTATTTGACGCGCANTATTCAAGCGTATATCTNCACACCAATCTGCATGAGGTAGGCGACAAGTGGCAATCNAACCCNGTGGGTGATAAGCTTACAATCACAATGCGCGGAGTCGTGGACGGCAGCCCTGCAAGCGCACTGTTTGACAAGGACGGCACTTCCCTTTGCGACAAGACNATAGTCAAGGACGGCGAGCTTGTTGCAAACTTCGGTGCAAGCCGCTTCGCTCANTATCTCGGCAAGGAAGCAACTGGCGCNCTCGGCTGTATTGACGTAGAGTCTGGCAGCACGACAATCTCCGAGCTTCAAAGCACACCCCACCTCGAGTGTGTATATNTGAGCGGCATTCAGACAGATTTGTACAACGACTACGTNGGCGGCGAAATTCGCCTTGCCTACTACTTCGACGGTGAAAAGCGTATCCCAGTCACGGGCATAGCAATGAGCGGCAAGCTTAGCGAGGTTCTCAACAACCTCACGCTCTCTAAAGAAAGAGTCGTAAGCGGCTGCTATAGCGGNCCTGAAAAGATTAAGNTTGGCAAGATGAATATATTTTAGTTTGCGCCGAATATGGCAAATAAATTGCCCAGTTTTGCGAAATAAAACCTGTAAGCAAAAAATAGAAAGTACAAAAAAGCCACTCAATTGTGAGTGGCTTTTTGTTTCAAATATAAACCGTTCTTATTTGAAGTAGCGGTTGAGCAAGCCTGCAAA
>JAAVHW010000034.1 GCA_014799525.1 Clostridiales bacterium
GCTTTTGTTGATAAATGTTGATTATCCACACGTATTTATCCACTTTTAATATCTTATAAAAATACAAAATATTGCGTCATCGCACGCTTTAATTACACAAAAGGTAGTGCCTCATATAAGTTTTCCACTTGTCAACAGTGCTTATTTATGTTATCATTATTTAAGAAAATATATAAATAAATGAATAGGTGGATATATGAAAGTTTTGTGTCAGGGAAACGAGCTCAGCGACGCTCTCTCAAAAGTCGTAAAGGCTTTGCCTGTAAAGAGAAACAATCCTATCTTAGACAGTGTCAAGCTCACAGCAATGGGTGATACGCTTACGGTATTTGCAACAGACCTTGAGCTTGCAATTGAAAAGAAAATAAACGCACAGGTTCTCATCGAGGGCGAGATTGTCGTCCCAGGAAAGCTGTTTGCGGACTATGCAAAAAAGATTGAGAGCGAGCAGATTGAGCTTGACGGCACGGTCACGACTAAGCTTACAATAAAGTATCTTGACAGTGAGCTTCAAATAAACTGTATGAGCGCGGATGAATATCCTGTTTTCAACGAGGTCAGCACAGAAAACTCTATCATCATTCTCAAAAAAGAATTCAAGGATATTATAAGCAAGGTTATATTTGACGTAGCTTCCGACGACGGCCGTCCAAACCTTCGCGGCGTATGTCTGAACGTAAGAGGCGACATTGTTGAGGCAGTAGCTTCCGATGGCTACCGTCTTGCTATTGCAAACGCACAGGTGAAAAACAACGGCGTTACAAACAAGATTATCATTCCTACAAAGAGTATCTCCGAGCTTAGCAAGCTTATCGACGACGATGATGAAACCGTCACCATTTACGTTGAGAAAAACTACGTCATGGTTGACCTTTTCCACACCAAGCTTGTCACAAGACTTATAAGTGAGGACTTCTTGAGCTACGAAAAGATTATCCCCTCCTCCTTTGGCACTGTCGCAACGATAGATAAAAAGATATTTGAGAGTGCAGTCGAGCGTGTGTCACTTATCAACCGTATCGGCAAAAACGGCACGGTAAAGATGGATATCAAGGAAGGCTCAATGCTTCTCAATGCAAAGAGTGACGACGGTGAAATAAATGAAAAGGTTGTCATTGGACTCAACGGCAAGGATTTGATGATTGGCTTCAATCCTAAATATATTATGGATTGCATGAAGGTTATTGACGAGCCGTTCATCACCTTCAACTTCAACACCTCAACTTCCCCTGCCGTCATAAAGGGAGAAAGCGGAAGATGGGAATATCTTATATTGCCGCTCCGCGTTATCGGCTAACACGCTTCGCACACTTCGTGTGAAGAACTCTGCTGTATATCGCTATAATCCAAATATAATTAAAAAAATAAAAACCGCCTACAAGAGCTACAAGTAAGGCGGTTTGTTTATAATTACAGTAAACGTCATTGCGAGCAAAGCGAAGCAATCCAGAATTAAACTAAGTGTAAAAAACAGCGCAACACTCATACGGTTTGCACTGTCTGGATTGCTTCGGCAATATGCCTCGCAATGACGAGATATGCTCTAAAACTCATTATATATCAACAAATACAAGATTTTCAGCTTATATTCTTGTGAATTTTTCAACTTTCATTTTAAGGTTATATTTATTGCGAAGTGCGGCAATTTCGCTCATCATTTCCGTCTTATGATGAAAGTCAAGTGCTTCTTGGTTTTTCCATGCGTCAATCAAAAGTACGGTTTCACTATCGTCCAAAGGATAGAAATACTCATATCTCTCATTTCCTTCCTCTGCGCGTATTCTGTCAACTATACCCGATTCAATCATTTCCTGCGCAAACTGCTTTGCGCTTCCATTTTTGCCCGTATAATAAATATTTACAACAATACTCATTATATCTCCTTTACGTCACGCGCTCTCGCGTGCTGACGTCTGGCGCAACTTATCAAATTATCTATTCAGCAACATATTTTTAATATCTGCAACGGTAATTCTTACTCGCGGATTTGTCTTTATCTCGTCCGTAATTTTGTCGCGCGCATGGATAATAGTCGTATGGTCCCTGCCGCCGAATATTTCACCTATCTGCACAAGCGGAGTCGGCAAAAGCTCGGTTATAAGATATATTGCAACCATTCTTGGCTCAACGATGTTTTTCGTTTTCTTTTTGGAAAATATATCATCGGTTGAAATCTTATAGTATTTGCAAACTGCGCCGACAATATCGCTTGTGTCTATCGTGTCCTTTTTATCGTCAATAAAATCGCTTAAAGCTTCTGCAGCAAGCTCGCGTGTGGTTATAACCGTATTTGACAGTGAGCTGAAAAACACAATCTTATTGAGTAAGCCTTCCATTTCACGGATATTTGAAGTTGAGTTTTCTGCAATAAATTCCGCAACGTCATCCGACAGAGAAAATTTTGATTGCGCCGCTTTGTTTTTAAGAATCGCCACTCTTGTTTCCATATCGGGAGCTTGAATGTCAACTGTCAAACCCCAACTGAAGCGTGTACGCAGTCTGTCCTCAAGGGTTGTCAAATCCTTTGGAGAACGGTCTGACGTAAGTATAATCTGTTTGTTTGCATGATAGAGGTCGTTGAAGATATGGAAGAATGCGTCCTGCGTTGCGTCCTTGCCGATAAGGAATTGAATATCGTCAATCATAAGCAGGTCGCATGAGCGATATTTTTCTCTAAAATTATTGTTATCCTCTGCGGACTTACTGCGTATAACGGATATAAGCTCGTTTACAAGCGTTTCCGCACTGACGTAAACAACATTGCTTTTTGGAGCTTGCTTGTACGTATGATTGCCTATTGCGTGAAGCAGGTGCGTTTTTCCAAGACCTACGCCCGAGTAGATAAACAAAGGATTGAATTTTGTGCCGAGGTTTTCCGCAACCGTTCTGCAAGCGGCAAGCGCATATTCGTTTGATTTGCCTTCAACAAACGTATCGAAAGTATACTTGTCAAGAAACTGATTTTTCTTAACCTGCTTGCTTGGTTGCTGCTCGGTGACAACCTCACTCTTTTGGAGTTCCGTCTGCTTTTCAAGATACTCGCTTACTTGAGATTCAAGAATGATTACAACGTCCGAAATGGATGAGTTTTTGCTGACCACAATATCCTTGATGCGGTCAAGATACTTATTTTCAATTGTGCGCTTTGCTTGCAATGCGATAGTAGACAACACAAAATTGTTGTCAACAAAACAAACAGGCTTCAATTTTTCAATCCATACCTCGTAGACTATAGTTTGAAATGAAGTTGAAAGCGCGTCTTTACACTCAGCCCAAAAATCTTCAACGTTTATCATATATTGAATTATATCAAAAGAGAAAAATAATTCAAGCAAATTACAAAAAAAGAAAAAACAAATGTATGTTGTTGAAAAAATATGCGGCGTGGGCTATACTGTTGATATGAAAATTCTTTCCTTGGAATTGAACAATTTCAGAAACTACAAGCACGTCGCGGTTGATTTTAAGGACGGGCTTAATATTCTTTACGGAAAGAATGCAAGCGGCAAAACGAATATGCTTGAAAGCGTATACCTCTGCTCTATTTTCCATAGCCCACGCACAACAAAGGATAAGGAAATGGTCTTGATAGGAGAGGATAAGGCGACCGTTTCACTTGTGCTTCAGACAAAGTATAAAAAACAAACGATAAATCTACAGATAGACGAGAAGGGCAAAAAGCGCGTGCTTGTCAACAATATTCCGCTAAACCGCGCGGGCGAGCTGTTTGGCGTACTTGGCGTAGTGTTTTTCTCTCCAGACGAGATGAAGCTCGTAAAGGAATCTCCGCAGGAAAGGCGTAGGTTTATGGACGTAGGTCTAAGCCAGCAGCAGCGCAGCTATTTTTCCGCTTTGCAGCGCTACAATAAAACGGTAAAGCAAAAAAACAATCTTCTCAAGGAATGGCGAGGAAACCGCAATATTGACGATATGCTTGACGTTTGGGATACGTGCCTTGCAAAGGAAGGCGCGGTTATAATTTCAAAACGCCTCGCATACATCGAAACACTGAACGACGCCGCAAGCAAATTTCATACGGCAATCAGCAGTGAAAAAGAAAAGCTTGTTTTATCATACGAAAGCACAATAAAAACAGAAAGCTCAAAAGCAGATATTTCAGATATAGAAAAGCAATTGTATGAAAGTATTGTAAGCTCAAGAAGTAAGGATAAGGAGCTTGGCTACTGCACCGTTGGTCCTCACCGTGACGATATAAAGATTGAAATAAACGGAAAGGATTCAAGAAAGTTTGCATCTCAAGGACAGCAGCGCACCGTTGCGCTTGCGCTTAAGCTTGGCGAGGTCATTATCTATAAAAACGAAATAGGCGAGCCGCCGATACTCTTGCTTGATGACGTTCTTAGCGAGCTTGATATAGGTAGGCAAAAGCTATTGCTTGAAATGACGGAAGGTTTTCAAACAATACTCACTTGCACGGAATACACACTTGACGACAAAGGAAACAGAATTCACGTCAGTTACGGAGTAGCAAGAAATATAAATTAAACCACAAACAAACACTTTAGATAAACAAAACACTCTGATAAACAGAGTGTTTTGTGTTTTTATCAAATTATATATTGTTTATATTATGACATAATTGATAAGATATACTGCTTATAAACAGAAAACAACGTCTTGCTGATATAGATTTTATTCCGGTTTATTGTTGTAATTATTGTTTCCGTTTGCCTGAATTTGAAGCAGGTGCATTATTGCGTGAATTCTTTCAAGGTCGTCATTGTTGAAATAGTCGATTATGATACGTCCCTTATCGCCGTTGCGCTTAAGCACAACCTTTGTGGAGAACAGACGCTTCATATCGTTGACGAACGTCTTGAATTCCAAAGGAAGAACTTCCTTTTTGCGCTTTTGAGCGGTTGCCGTATTCTTTGGAGCGTTGAGGTAGTTTTGCACTATTCTCTCCATATCGCGAACGGAAATACCCTCTTCGCATGAGAGCTTTGCAAACTCAATAAGCTTTTCCTTGTTGTCAACGGGAAGAATTGTACGCGCGTGACCGGGGGAGAGTTTGCCCGTCTTGACCATTTCCATAACCTCTTCGGGGAGTTGGAGCAAGCGCAGCGTGTTTGTGACGTACGGACGGGATTTGCCGATACGTCCTGCAACCTCTTCTTGAGTAAGCCCATAGTTTTCCATAAGCTCGCGGATACCCTCCGCCGCTTCTATCGCGTTGAGGTTTTCGCGGTGCAGGTTTTCAATAAGCGATATTTCCTGTATCTGCTGAGGAGTAAGCTCCTTGATGATTGCAGGGATAGCTTTGAGTCCTGCCTTAAGGCTTGCTCTGAAACGGCGCTCACCTGCGATAATCTGATATCTGCCCTCGTCCGTCTTGATAAGAAGGATAGGTTGAAGCACGCCGTACATGGCAATTGAGTTTGCCATTGACTGCAAGCTTTCCTCATCGAATGTTTTACGCGGTTGTCCTGGGTTTCTATCAATAAGTGTGACGTCTATCTCTTGAGTTGGAAATTCCTCCGAAACGTCAACCTTTACGTTTTCAGTGTTATCTCTGAACAGAGCGTTCATACCTCTTCCGCCAAGTCCGCCTTTCACGTTTGCCATAATTCACCTCATTATTCTTTTGACAAAAATTCTTCCGCGAGCGCGTCATATGCAAGTGCGCCAGCGCATCTCTTATCGTATAGCGCAACGGGCTTTCCGTAGCTTGGAGCTTCGGCAAGACGAATATTGCGCGGGATTTTTGTATCGTACACCTTGTTGCCAAAGAACTTTAATATTTCATCGAGTACGCCCTTTGCGAGCTTTGACCTTCCGTCAAACATTGTCAGCACAACGCCGACAACCTCCAATTCTTTATTAAGGAACTTTTTGACAAGCTTTATAGTGTTCATCATCTGGCTCAAGCCCTCGAGTGCGTAATACTCACTCTGTATAGGCACGATAACGCCGCTTGAAGCAGTGAGTGCGTTGACTGTGAGTAATCCGAGCGACGGCGGGCAGTCAATGAAGATATAATCAAAATCCTCATCAATCTCTGAAAGCTTATCCTGAAGCACGCGCTCTCTGCCAATAACTATCTGCGAAAGCTCAAGCTCCGCACCTGCGAGGTCGCATGATGACGGAATGAAGCTGAGATTTTCTATATCCGTCTTTCTTACCGCCTGTTTTGCTGAAAGATTGTCGCATAGCACACTGTATACAGAATGCTTTGGTTGCTTGTCAAACTCACCGAGTGCGCTTGACGCATTGCACTGCGCGTCAAAGTCGACGATAAGCACACGCTTGCCACGCAAGGCAAGTGCAGTTGCAAGATTTACGCAAGTCGTTGTTTTTCCAACGCCGCCCTTTTGATTTGAAAACGAAATTATCGAAGCCATAGAATGAGTGTAACACAAAGCCGTATATTTTTCAAGGAAGTACATAACAAATTATTTTTTGTTTGCAATATAATTAAAAAACTTTTATAACAGTTTTTAATGCTTAGTAAATAAGGGGTGTATTTTTACACTCATGGTTCTAAAATTATGTTCAAAACCAAAGGTCAACGAAGCGTTGACACATAGGACGATATATAAAACTTGGATTTTATTGAAAAACATAATTAAAAAATATATACTGACAGTATAAACTAACACTGAAATGAGGTTAATATGAAAGACTTAAAAAGTGTACTTGTTGAAAAAAGAAAAGCGAAAGGATTTTCACAATCTCAGTTAGCAAAAGAATTGCACGTAGCAAAACAAACAGTATCAAAATGGGAAAATGGAAAAGGAATGCCTGATGTATCAATGCTTACTGCAATTTCAGAAGTTCTTGATGTTACGGTTGATGAATTGCTTACAGGAAAAGAACCGGAAACACGTGTTGAAATAGTAGAAAAAGAGGTGAACAGAAAGTTCTCATTTCGCAAACTAGTCGCCATAATTTCCCCAATAGTGATTGTTTTGATAATTGCTGTGACTATGATGAGTATATATATACCAAGGGCGATAAATAAACCGACTGAACCGCAAAAGAGTGAACCTGTTTATTTAGATATGGATATAGAAGGCAATATAGCTGGTTTTGACGGCGGTATGGGAAGCAATAGTTATAAAGCTAAAACAGATAAAGACGGTTATTCATATTACCGTTTTACTGCAGAATTTACAAGCGTATATACGTTTTATGTGACGGCATTGGAAAACAGCATAGTGTATTTTAATGAGCATGAATACAATTATCCACCACTTGTTGAAACGGAGTATGGAGAAAAATTGATAAAAATACAAAGCATCTTACTTATGAAAGCGGGTGATGAAGTAAAAATTTCCATTTACAGCAAAAATTCTTATTCTTCTTATTTTTCAGAATTTGTTTATGTAAAAATGCAAGATACTTTTACAAGTATTACAGTAGAACCGCACTCAGAATTTGCTATTGCTTTAAGAGTTGAAGAGCCAACTTTGGTTAGATATTACATGAATCCAGAAAATTGGAGACATACAGCAGAAAATCTTGCGTTTGATAGATTGCTTAAACTTAAATATATAGATAGGTCTGGTGAGCGAGAGTATGAGGAACTTTGGCGTGCAGACGATAAAAACGGTACAGGCTCTAAAAAGGTGTTGGAAACAGTGCTTAAACCGTTTGAAGCATATAAATACGAGGGATATCTAAATATACTTATTTTCAAAAACCCTACAGACAAAGTAATAAGTGTAGACTCTCATCCTCCGTTCTGGGTGAACGAGTTTGTTCTAAAAGACGAAATAGAGGAAATTGAACTTGATAAGATTTATGAGTTTAGTTTTAATGATGAAACTATGTATGAATACTATAACGATACGAGATTTAAGTATTATAAAATAACAATAACGCACAATCGATATCAAAAGTATAAGCTTTGTTTTGACCGCTTCACATACGGTGGAATATATGAAATTTATAGTGTGTACGATATGTTCAACAACGGAGGTTTAACACTTGCACAAAGCGGAGATGCGGAAGAACAGGTTATAAAGAACGAAGAAATATATTTTGCTAATACATACTGGCTAAAAGGCGGCGGTTCTGCAGATAACAGTCCAGAGGCGCCGAAAACTTATTATATTAAAGTGGAAAAATTCGGCGGCGTTGAAAAAGGCAGATTTTATATTACAAAGGTATAAAAGACAAGAATAAAACAAAAATTCAAAAATTAAAGCCTCTTGCTTAAAGGGGCTTTTTCTTTATTGTTCCATACTGCCGCGGATATTTGCCGTCCGTCTTTGCAGTCTTTTCAAAGACGAGAATTGTTCTGCTATCGCCATTTGGAAGCTGTGCTGATTTTGCGTGTACAAATTGCGCATTCAACACTTTAAGTGCCGTTTTGCACTCATCAAGTTCGCTATCTGTCGCTTTATACGCAAGGAAGCGGCCGCCAACCTTAAGAAGAGGAATGCAAAGCTCAAGCAGAATTGGAAGCGCAGACACGGCGCGCGCGGTGACAATATCGAATGTNCCAAACAACGAGCGTTGCTCCTCCGCTCTGCCTGCAATTGTTTTGACGTTATTTACGCCAAGCGTCCTTGCGCTATCCGCAATAAAAGTCATTTTCTTTGCCGTCGAGTCAAGCGCGGTCACGCGTACGTCATCACGGGCTATCGCAATTGGCATAGACGGAAAACCTGCCCCTGCCCCAACGTCGCATAGCTTTGCGCCGCTTGGAATCTCGCTTAAACCCAAAAGCGAATCCGTCACGTGTTTTATCAAAAATTCGTCGTAATCCGTTATTGCTGTAAGGTTGAATTTTTTGTTGGTTTCAAGCACGGTATCGCAAAAAGCCAAAAGCAAGGCGATTTTCTCGTCTTGAAGTTCTATACCAATCTGGGATAAATAGTTTTTTAAAACATCTTGCTTTTGCATAAATTTATCATAGCAGTTATCACGCCATAAAGCAAGTATATTGAAATCTTAAAATATGGGTGCTATAATAAGGTACGGTTGTGAGATTTCTAAAAATAGAAGTGTATGCTATACCCAAAAGCGAAGTTTCAAAACAGGCAAGTGAGATAATGAGAAATCTCAAAAGGAGTGAGTATGAGAATTGGAATTGTGACGGCAATGGCGCAGGAAACGCTGCCGATATATCAGAAGCTTGGAAATATTGTGGATGAAAGCACCATACACGGCGTACATATAAGAAAGATAGTGATTGGCGAAAATTCGATTTATCTTGCAACGGGCGGCGTTGGTGAGATACGCGCGGCAATGACGGCGCAAATGCTTGTTGATTTGTTTGATATCGAAGTGTTGCTAAACTTCGGTTTTGTTGGAACGCTCAATCCAAAGATAGGAGTCGGCGAGCTTGTGCTTGCGGACAGAGTTTGTCACTATCAATTTGACACTTCCGCAATAGACGGAACAAAGGTCGGTCAGTATTTTGAGAATGACGATATATATTTCTATTTGGATGAGAATCTTGCAAACCGTGTGCTTGCGGCAATAGGAAAGCCNATGCGCAGGGTTGCGGTGGCGAGCGGTGACGTGTTTGTTGCAACGACCGAGCGTAAGCGTGTGCTTGCAGAGGAATTTGGNTGCGACATCTGCGAAATGGAGCTTGCGGGGCTTGCGCTTGCGAGTGAGCGAAATGACGTGCCGCTTCTTTCAATCAAAGTGGTGTCGGACAAGGCGGATGATTCTGCCCCTGTAAGCTTTGACGAGGTTGTAAAGAAAGGACTTAGCAAATACGAGGAAATTCTTCCGTTAGTGCTTGACGCTGTGACAGATATTCATAAGCCTCTTCCGCCGATAAAACACAGCTGATATAAAACCAAAATATGCGCAAATACAAATTTTATAATATCAAATTGGCATTATAAAATATAAGTATTGCAAAAATAACTTAATAATTATGACAAACAAAAACGACAGATTTTACTCTGTCGTTTTGTCATAATTAAGGTTTTGAGCTGTCAAACTTCAAGTATTAAATGTCATCGTCCTCGAAGTTTGATTCAGCGGTATGCTCTTCGGGAGTGAAGTCAAGGTCTGACGCAGGTTGCTCGTTTTCAGCGTTTATTGAGCTTGCTGTGATTTCGGCGGTTGCGGTGGTTTCAGTGCTTTCAACACCTTCACCCTCTTGAACCTCCTCTTCTTCCTCCTCGTGCGGTGTAAGCGCGACAGCCATGACGTTAATCTTGTTGCCCTTAATCTTCATGATGCGTACGCCCTGCGTTGCTCTGCCAATCTTGCTAATCTCATCTGCGACGACTCTGATGATAACGCCAGTATTTGTAATCATCATTATATCCGTATCTTCGGGGATGACAGTCAAGCACACGAGCGAGCCTGTTGTCTTGTTGAATACGCCAGCCTTTACGCCCTTACCGGCTCTGCCCTGCAACGGATAGTCCGCAAGGTCGCTGCGCTTGCCGTAGCCGCCAGACGTGACGGTCAAAATCTCATCGCCTTCCTTGACGGCGGTAAACGCCACGAGTCTTGCGGTCTTTGGCAGGTTCATAGCCTTGACGCCCGCCGCCGTTCTGCCCATAGGACGTACGTCGTTCTCGTGGAAGTGGATGCTCATGCCAGTGCTTGATGCCACGATAAGCTCGCTGTTGCCGTCGGTGACAACCGCGTCGATAAGCTCGTCGCCATCATTGAACTTGATTGCAATCTTACCGTTACGCTTGATTGATTCAAACTCCTTAAGCGACATCTTTTTGATAAGACCTTGCTTTGTGGCGAGCATAAGGAATTTGCCTTCCCTATCCTCTGGCAGTTTCAAGAACGCCTGAATGCGCTCTCCTTGCTCCAACTGCAAGAGGTTGACTGCTGCCCTGCCGCGAGCGTTGCGGCTTGCCTCAGGTATCTCGTAGGCTTTCAAAGTGAACACNTTTCCGAGGTTTGTGAAGAACATCAAGCGCTCATGCGTATTTGCGGTGAATATCTTCTCCACGAAATCGTCGTCCTTNGCCTTGTGAGCCGTGATGCCCATGCCGCCGCGGTGCTGAGCCTTGTACTCNGAAACAGGGATACGCTTGATATAGCCGCCGTGAGTCATGGAGATGACAACGTCCTCTTGCTCGATAAGGTCCTCTATATCGATATCGCCGTAATCATAGGTAAGCTCCGAGCGTCTTGCNGTGCCGTACTGTGCCTTGACGTCGCCAAGCTCCTTGATGATNATATTGCGCACTTCCTCGTCGTGAGAGAGNACGAAGTTGAAATACTCAATCTGCTTTTTNNNNTNNGCNAGCTCTGCGTTTATCTTNTCTACTTCAAGACCGGTCAAACGCTGCAAACGCATATCGAGGATTGCCGCGGACTGCTTTTCGGAGAGTTTATAGCGCTCCATGAGCTTGAATATAGCGTCTTGACGGTCAAGCGACTTTTTGAGCAGCTTGATGATTGCGTCTACGTTTTCTATCGCGATATGCAAGCCGAGAAGGATATGTTCTCTTTCCTGCGCCTTTGCAAGCTCGAAGCTGGTGCGGCGCACGATAACGTCCTTTTGGTGTGCGATATAGCTCTGCAAAATCTCCTTGAGGTTGAGAATGCGCGGTACGCCGTCCACAAGCGCAAGCAGTATCATGCTGAAGTTGGTTTGCATTGCGGTCTGCTTGTAGAGCTGATTGAGCAATACCTGCGCGTTAGCGTCCTTTTTAAGCTCGATAACGATACGCATACCGTGACGGTCGGTTTCTTCTCTGAGGTCTGCAATACCTTCAAGGCGCTTGTCCTTAACCTGGTCTGCAATCGTTTCAATGAGCTTTGCCTTGTTGACCTGATACGGAATTTCTGTGACAACGATGCGGCTCTTGCCGTTTGCAAGCTCCTCTATCTCTGCCTTAGCGCGAAGTATTGCCATACCGCGGCCTGTGCGGTACGCCTGCTTTATCGTGTTTCTGCCGAGGATAAGCGCGCCTGTTGGGAAGTCGGGAGCAGGAATAAATTCCATAAGCTCGTCAACCGTAGCATCGGGGTTCTTCATAAGCGCGACGGTTGCGTCTATAACCTCGCCGAGGTTGTGAGGCGGAATAGACGTTGCCATACCGACTGCGATACCGTCAGAGCCGTTTACAAGCAGGTTGGGGAAGCGAGAAGGAAGCACGACGGGCTGTTCGCGCGTGTCGTCGAAGTTCGGATAGAAGTCAACCGTCTTTTTGTCTATGTCGCGAATCATCTCAAGCGCAATCTTTGAAAGACGCGCTTCCGTATATCTGTATGCCGCCGCAGGGTCGCCGTCAACGGAACCGAAGTTGCCGTGGCCGTCAACGAGAGGACAGCGGATGGAGAAGTCCTGCGCAAGACGTACGAGTGCGTCGTAAACGGAGCTGTCGCCGTGGGGGTGGTATTTACCAAGCACTTCACCGACGACCATAGCGCACTTACGGTACGGTTTTTCGGGAGTCAGACCAAGCTCGCTCATGGCGTAGAGTATTCTTCTATGCACGGGCTTCAAGCCGTCGCGCACGTCTGGAATAGCACGCGATACGTTGACCGCCATTGCGTAGGAGATGAATGATTTTTTCAACTCGCCGTTTATCTCTATGTCTTTGACGGTGGAGTTGGCAAGGTGCTTTACGTATTCGTTATTTTTATCGTCTCTTATATTTGCCATAGTATTCTCCTCTCTTATACGTCAAGGTCAGTGACCAGCTTTGCGTTTTGTTCGATAAACTCACGGCGGAGTTCGGGTTGCTCGCCCATAAGCACCGAGAACAGCTTATCTGCCTCGATAGCGTCCTCCATCGTGACCTTGAGCAACGTGCGGTACTGCGGGTCCATAGTGGTTTCCCAAAGCTGTTCGGGGTTCATCTCACCAAGACCTTTGTAGCGCTGAAGCTCGCCGCTCTTTCTGCCGTTTTCTTCGTAGTATTTGTTGAGGCTCTCGTCGTCGTAGAAATACATCTCCTGCTTGCCCTTGGCTATCTTGTAAAGCGGCGGAAGTGCGATATATACGTGACCGTTCTCGATAAGAGGACGCATAAAGCGGAAGAAGAACGTGAGCATAAGTATGCGGATATGGCTTCCGTCTACGTCCGCGTCGGTCATGCAGATGATGCGGTTGTAGCGCAGCTTGCTCTCGTCATACTCTGCGTTGATGCCGCAGCCGAACGCGGTTATCATCGCCTTTATTTCCTCGTTTTCAAGAACTCTGTGCAGAGTTGCCTTTTCGACGTTGAGTATCTTGCCGCGAAGAGGAAGTATAGCCTGGAAGCGTCTGTCACGTCCCTGCTTTGCGCTGCCGCCTGCCGAGTCACCCTCGACGAGGTATATCTCGCAGTTCTTCGGGTCTTTATCCGTGCAGTCCGCAAGCTTACCTGGGAGCGTGGTGCTTTCAAGTGCGCTCTTACGTCTTGCGCTTTCTCTTGCAAGTCTTGCCGCTTCACGCGCACGCTGTGCGGTTATGGTTTTAAGCACAAGCTCCTTAGCTTCTCTTGGGTGTTCCTCAAGATATGTTCCAAGTCCGTTCGTCACGCCCTTTGCCACAGCGGAACGCATACTGCTGTTGCCAAGCTTCGTCTTTGTCTGACCTTCAAACTGAGGCTCGGAAAGCTTTACGGAGATAACCGCCACAAGACCTTCACGTACGTCCTCGCCGCTCAGCTTCTCGCTACCCTTGAGTATGCCCGATTTCTGACCGTATTCGTTTATAACCTTCGTTATAGCCGACCTGAAGCCGTCAAGGTGCGTACCGCCTTCCTCGGTGTTGATGTTGTTTGCAAAAGCGAGAATGGTATCGGAATAGCTGTCGTTATACTGCATTGCGACTTCAATCTCGCTATCCACGTATTTCTCATCGAAGTAGATGACCTGCGGGAAGATAGTTTCCTTTGTCTTGTTCAGCTCTTCAACGAAGGAGACGATACCGCCCTCATAGCAGAACGTCTCTCTGCGCTCGGGCTCAACGCGCTGGTCGGAAATCTCGATAACAAGCCCCTTGTTGAGATATGCAAGCTCACGAAGGCGAGTTTTCATCGTATCGTAGTTGAATTCAAGCGTTTCAAATATCTCCGAATCGGGATAGAAGGTGATTGTCGTACCCGTATCCTCCGCGTCGCCTACGACTGCCAAAGCGCGCTCTGCAACGCCTCTGTTGAAGCGGATGCGGTGGAGCTTTCCATTTTGACGAACCTCCGCCACAAGCCATTCGGAAAGCGCGTTTACGCACGATACGCCAACGCCGTGCAAGCCACCCGATATCTTGTAGCCGCCGCTGCCGAACTTGCCGCCTGCGTGAAGCTTGGTAAGAACGACCTCTACAGCCGATTTGCCTTCCTTCTTGATTATGCCTGTCGGAATACCTCTTCCGTTGTCGGTAACGCGAACTGCGCCCTCTTTCAATATTTCTACGCTGATGTGTGTGCAGTAGCCCGCGAGCGCCTCGTCAATGGAGTTGTCCACGACCTCCGTCACCAAATGGTGCAGACCGCGCACGTCCGTAGAGCCAATGTACATACCGGGGCGCTTTCTAACAGGGTCCAAGCCCTCTAACACCTGAATATCACCGGCGTCATAACTGTGTTTAACTTCTCCTGCCATCGTTCCTCCTTTATATATAATAAATAAAGTATTATATATACATAATAATATATATCTTAAAAAATATTATATCAGTATAATATAGAAAACGCAACAAATATTTGTGGATAACTCAAAAGAAAAATCGCACCGCTATCTTGCATCTATAACGCCCCTATTGAGCGGATAAAGCGAGATGACGCTATAAAACAATACGCCCCCTCTCGTCATAGCGAGGGAGCGCAGTTGTCTGCGGCAATTTAACCCACTATGTTGTCAACCTATCGTCATTGCGAGAGAGCAACGCGACCGTGGCAATCCAGACCACACAGCATTTGTAGTCCGTCAGATTTTGATTGCTTAGCATTGTTCGCGATGACTATTAAAACAGTCCTTACTCGCACCTTAAATAATATAAATTAAAATTTATCGTTGCTTTTGATTAGTAATCAAAATCGAATACTCGCTTAAAACACTCTTTATTGATACCATGTTTTTTGCGCCATCTGTTTGCTGGATACAAAAAGTCGTTCTTAAATTCAACTGGTTCTCTTGCGCCTTGGTCTACGAACTTATCAAAATAACAGGGAAATTCATTTGATGATAGTATGCCGCAAATTCCCAAGATATTCATAATTCGGTCTACTTCATTTCTATTGGTCTTAAAAATGCGTTCTTTAATGATTGTATCTCTAAGCTTGCCCACCTTATTGTTGTCGTTTAATAAATTAACGCAGCTTAAAATCCTTAACAAAATATCTTTATCTTCTTGTGTCGGTGTAACTTTAGGTAATTTTACAAATTGCTCTAAATCAAATAGTGCAAAATCTGCGCCTGTATGACGTACACCACCGAACTTGTAGCGTTCAAAATTTAGCACGTTTATGTCGTTTTCACTGTGCCAGTTGCATAGATTACAGTCAACGCCCTTAAAACGCCGGTCAATATCAATTGACTCGTGTTCGGGAATCGCTATTGCATACCAATAGCTACCAAGAGCCGACCTGTATTCCAATTTGCGTGTAGAAAGGCTATAAAGAAATGCGTTTGCTACGTCATGAGGGGTGATTTTTTCAAGTACGCTATTTAGTCTATCGAGAGTTTCTCCGTGCGGGATGATTCTCGGAGAATCCTCAAACATATATCCTTCATCTTTTGCAATTGCAAAATCCTCGGGCGAAACTCCTTGGTTGCGTGTGCTTTTCCAGCCGCCCGACTCCCAATAGCAATTTAAAAGTATTTTTAGCCCTTTGTCCATATTGAGTGAATTCCTTATTGTGATTTGCGTTTTATGGCGATAAATTACTGTTCATTGTAGTTACATTATATCAAAACCATGCCAAATAGCAATGAAAAACCGTTTGCCATTCATTGTTTTATTCCTTATAAACTCCTGTGCTTGCTATCGCTCAACCCATGTTGCAACCCAGTCCATATCGTCGTTTAGCTCATGTCATCGCTCAACCCATGCTATCGCCCAACCCACGCCATCGCGCCGCCTATGCTATCGCTCCGCATCGTTTGAGTTGACCGCAATTGTGCCATATGTCAAGCATACAGTACACTATTCAAAATACCCAAGCGACCGAATAAGTTTACAAATAAACCAATCTCGCAATTTTGCAAGTAATATAAATTGCGGCAGTGAATGTTGCATAGTAGCTTATAGATTGCCGCTGGCTGTAGTGATTGCAGCCGATTGTAGCTGCTTGTAGTTGGTTGCCAATGATTGCCGCATATAACTTCGCCTTCTGAAGTTCCGCTCTCCTGATTTATGGGATGCGTTCTATCATTCGGTCGCGCACCTATGATTAGCCATGTTTGCCGTAAGCCATAAGCCACAAGCCGCTTTGAATACCGCACGTCACACAAAATCATATGTTTGTCATACTTCGCATTGTCACTATGTATTCCCAACACCAATAACATGATAGGCATATTAGTATAAATAGTATACAAGTAAACCAAACAGGTAAAACCAACGTAAAGTCCACGCATTACATGTCGTGTGGCATATGTTGAATTTGATATCCTACTTACTCTACGTACTATAAGCTTTTGCCGTAGCATCAACCTTTAAGCCCAAAAGGCTACCAATCGGATTGGCAATATAAGTATACAAGTAAACCAAATTCGCATAATCAGCATATCGCTGTAAAATATGGCATATAGCGACCGCAACCAACTAAACGTATTGCAACAATTTGCCTTTGATGTGACTCAAAACAATTTTCATGATAAGACGGCAGTCATTCTCTAATAATTCAATCGTATGACAATGCACCAATTCTCCCCTCATTTGCCTTATACAAACAATCATATCAGATGTACGTAGTAAAAATATATTCAAAGCAGCATATTGAATCATGCACGGCACATTGCATTATGTAATCACCCTATAATCAATGTATCTTGCATTATCCAATTGAAAGTGATTTATTTAACTTATATGTTATATATCCGCATATATCCTGCTATCATATATCA
>JAAVHW010000035.1 GCA_014799525.1 Clostridiales bacterium
AGTTTGGATAATTCGTACAGCCATAGAAGGTCTTGCCAGACTTTGATATACGCTTACTTACGTCGCCGCCGCACTTTGGACACTTGCCTACAACCTCTACAATCTTCTTTATATTCTTGCACTTAGGATAGTTCGGGCATGCGAGGAATGGACCGTACTTGCCATGGCGTACAACCATCTTCGCGCCGCACTTATCGCAAACGACGTCGCTCTCCTCATCGAGCATATGACCGCCGCTCGCCTTGGCGGCTCTATCAAGGAATCTCTTGAGCCTTGGATAGAACGCACCGATAAGCTCGTCCCACTGCTGATTGCCGTCCGCAACCTTATCGAGTGCGCCTTCAAGTCTTGCAGTGAAGTCCAAGCTCATGATATCGGGGAAGTTGTTCTCCATATACTCGCTCACCGCTTCGCCAAGCTGAGTGGGAGCTATCGCCTTTTGCTGCTTTTCCGTATACTCGCGCTTTGAAAGCACGGATATGATTGAGGCATAAGTTGACGGTCTGCCGATTCCGTTTTCCTCAAGCGCCTTTACAAGCGTAGCGTCGTTGTATCTCGCTGGCGGCTTTGTAAACTTCTGCTCGCTGAGTACGTCGTCAAGCGTGAGCTTTTCGCCCTCGTTGAGGTCGGGCATGGTATCCGTTTCCTTTTCGTCCTCGTCCTCTTCAACGGTTGCGGAATATACGGCAGTATAGCCCTTAAACTTTATGCTCTTTCCCTTGACAACAAAGCCGAGGCTTTCAGAGCCGCTCGTGCCGAGAATATGCACGCGCATAGTATTGTACTGCGCGTCCTTCATCTGCGAAGCCATGTATCTTTCATATATCAGCTTGTAAAGACGGAACGCGTCCTTATCGAGCTTGCCCTCAAGCGACTTTGGCGTACGGCTCAAATCTATAGGACGGATAGCTTCGTGCGCGTCCTGCGCATTCTCGCTGGTCTTGTATACGTTTGGAGATTTTGGCGCATACTCCTCGCCGTAGTTCTCTTCAATAAACGCAAGCGTTTCCTTTGCAAAGTCGGGGGAGATACGCACGCTGTCCGTTCTGATATACGTAATGAGCGCATGCTGTCCTTCGCCCGCAATATCCACACCCTCGTAGAGTGACTGTGCAACGCGGCTCGTGCGGTCAGCCGTCATATTCAGCTTATGGCTCGCCTCCTGCTGCATGGTGGACGTAGTAAACGGCGGTGCAGGACGGGACGTGGATACGCTCTTTTTTACCTCGTCAACGACGTAGTCGCATTGGCGCATAAAGTCGGTAATTATACCCGCTTCATCGGCGTTTGTGACCTTCACCTTTTTGCCGTTGCTTTCCTGCAATGCGGCGGTAAAGATGTTTGACTTGGTTTTCTTTACGCCAGCTTTTAGTAGCAGCGCACTGATATTCCAATACTCCTCGGGTACGAAAGCGCGTATTTCCTTTTCTCTGTCCACAATCATCTTGAGTGCGGCGGACTGTACGCGACCTGCCGAAAGACCCGGCTTGAGCTTCCTTGAAAGTATCGGGGATATCTTGTAGCCAACGAGTCTGTCAAGCACTCTGCGCGCCTGCTGACTGTTGACCAAATCCATATTTATCTCTCTTGGCTTCTTCATTGCCGCGCGTACTGCCTTTGGAGAAATCTCGTTAAATTCTATACGAACCTTGTCACCCTCTATGCCAAGCACGTTTTTCAAGTGCCAGCTTATAGCCTCACCCTCGCGGTCAGGGTCGGTTGCAAGATAGACGACGTCATATTTTTTGACTGCCTGTGCAAGCTGTTTGATTATTGCTTCTTTGTCCTCTGATACGACGTACTGCGGCTTGTAGCCGTTTTCAATGTCGATTCCAAGCGAGCGCTGCGGAAGGTCGCGAACGTGTCCTTTTGACGCAAGCACTGCCGCGTCGCCACCAAGATACTTCTCGATAGTCTTTGCCTTGTGCGGTGACTCAACTATAATAAGCTGTTTCATTCAATCTCCTATGCTGTAAGTATAATTTAGTTTATGATTGTTTATTTATGTCCTTTTTTATTTCGGTTATTGAGAATGCTCTAAATAACCTCTTCTTTACGCATATTCTTCGTGCGCATACGCTCACACGCGCACGTCGCGCGAACATTATAATACGCGCTATGATACGCGCTCACGCAAGCGCGTAGTAGTTTCCGCCCGTGTTCTGCACCAGTCCGTTCAGCTCCAGATTGAAAAGCGCAGTCGTAAGCTCGCTTACAGTGAGCTGTGTGAGCGAAAGCAAGTCCTCAAAATGCAGCTCCTCATCGTGGAGCGCCTCTACAATCTGATTTTCAACGAGATTCAACTCGACGACCTTTTTCTCAACGCTATCGCGCTTAATGTGCAGCGCGTCAAGCACGTCCTCGGGCTTTATCGCAAGCGCATGCGGCATTTCTCTTAGCAGCTCATTTGCGCCCTCACTCTCTGCCGCAAAGATATTGCCTGGGACGGCAAAAACGTCCTTGCCTTGCTCAATTGCAAGTCGCATGGTGATAAGCGAGCCGCTCTTCTTTGCCGCCTCTGCAAGCAGCACGGCGCGGCTAAGTCCGCTGATTATGCGGTTGCGCTCGGGAAAGTGATATTGAAGCGGCTTTGTGCCAAGCATATATTCGCTGACAAGCGCACCGCCGTTTAGCAGCACTCCGTCGATAAGCCCTCTATGCTCTGCTGGATAGCATATGTCAAGTCCGCATGCAAACACCGCAACCGTCGGCTTGCCCATTGCTACGCACGCCTTATGTGCGGTTGCGTCAATGCCTCTTGCANAGCCCGATACGACAGTCACTCCTGCGCGAGCAAACTCTCTTGCAAACTCCTCTGCCACCTTAACGCCATAACGCGTGGCACGGCGCGAGCCAACGATACCTATGCAGTTTGCACTCAAAGCACCAAAGTTGCCCTTTACAAACAAGACGTATGGCTTGTCCGCGATATTTCTAAGCCCCTCTGGATACTCCTCATCAAGATACGTCACCCAGTGTATGTCATGCTTTACGAGCTTATCAATTATGCCGTCTATATTCTCATAGTTTTTGAAAAACTCCGTAGCGTGAGCGTCGCCAAGCACACGGCGAACGGCGGACTTTTCGGATATAAGCTCGCTCGGGTCGCCCACAAGATTCAGCAAATCCGTTTTCTTTTTGTATGACAGCTCATCTACGCACCCAAGCGCAAGCAGTGTTTTTGTTGTAAAATCCCGATTGTCCATCATTGATACTTCTTGTCAATCCCTCTATACTGTATCGCTTCCGCTATGTGCGCCGTAAGGATATTTTCACATCCTTCAAGGTCTGCAATCGTACGCGCAACCTTGAGTATTCTCGTCGTGCCGCGAGCACTGAGATTTAGCCTCTCAAACGCTTTTTCAAGCAGTCTCTCACTGTCCCTGTCTATTTTGCAATACTTGTTTACCTCGCGCGTACCCATCTCGGCATTGGTGAGTATCCCGTCCTTTTTGAATCTCTCACGCTGCACTGCGCGAGCCTTGTTTACGCGCTCTTTTATAGCTTTTGAGCTTTCACCCGACCCTTTTCCACGAAGCTCATCGTATGAAATATTATCAACTTCTATCTGCAAATCTATTCTGTCCATAAGAGGTCCCGACAGCTTTGCAACGTAATTGTGTATCTGCGCGGGCGTACAACGACAAATCTGCGTTTTTGAGCCGTAGTTGCCGCAAGGACACGGATTCATGCTTGCGAGCAACATGAAGTTTGCAGGATACTCAACCGAATTTGCAACTCTTGAAACAGTCACTTTTCTGTCCTCAAGAGGTTGGCGCAGAGTTTCAAGCGCGTGGCGTGAATACTCTGGCATCTCGTCAAGGAAGAGAACGCCGTGGTTTGCAAGGCTGACTTCACCTGGCTTCGCCTTTGAGCCTCCGCCTATGAGCGCAGGAACGGTTGTCGTATGGTGCGGAGTTCTGAAAGCGCGCGTGGTGACAATGCCCACACTGCCGTCAAGAATGCCTGCAACGCTGTGTATCTTTGTGACCTCTATCGCTTCCTCAAAAGTCATCTCGGGCATGATTGTAGGCACGCACTTTGCAAGCATAGTCTTGCCCGCGCCTGGAGGTCCAATCATGATTGCGTTATGTCCGCCTGCAACTGCAATTTCAAGCGCACGCTTTGCAACTGTCTGTCCCTTTACGTCCGCAAAGTCAACGCCGTAGCCATGCTGCATACAGCTTGCCTCGTAGTCAGAGGTCGCAACTGGCTCAAACCTTACGCCGCTTAAAAACTCAACTGCTTCTCGAAGGTTTTCAAGCGCATACACCTCTATCCCGTCAATGTAGCTCGCTTCCCTCGCGTTTGCCGACGGAATGATAAAGCGCTTGCAACCCTGCTGCATTGCGGAGATAAGCAGCGGCATAATTCCATTTACGTGCCTTAGCTTGCCGTCAAGCGACAGCTCGCCAATCATCACAAATTCCTTATACAGCTTGCTCTCAATCTGCCCCGAAGCGACAAGCATGCCAACGGCTACGGCAAGGTCAAACGCAGGACCTTCCTTTTTTGTGTCCGCTGGCGCAAGATTGACAATGATACGCTTTGCAGGATAGGAAAAACCGCTGTTCTTTACAGCCGCTCTTACGCGTTCCTTACTCTCCTTTGTCGCAGTAGAAGCAAGCCCCACCATTTCATAGCTGGGCAATCCACTCGTTATGTCAAGCTCCACGTCAACCGAGTAGCCCTTCAAACCGTCCAAAGCGTAGCTCTTTATTTTTGCAAGCATAATTACCTTTTGTAGACCGCAATAAATATAGTAAATTTTACCACAACAAATCAAAAAACGCAATAGAAAACAAGTCACGGAAATATATTAAAAAGTCCTTAATGGGTGGAGTGAGATTCCGACTTTCTAAACGGCTGAATTGACATTTTCGCCCACAAAACACGGAGGTTTTGCAGAAACAAAAAATCTAACCCCACAAAACACGGAGGTCTTGCGGAAACAAAAAAATCCAACATTCAATAAAATGAAGCGCACCCGACGTCGGGATGCGCCAAACAAACGTAAGCTTAGCTTATTTCAAGATTTCGTCAAGCGTCCTCATAAGCTCGTCGATATCAATCGGCTTGGCGGTAAATCCGTTCATACCCGAATCCAATGCCGCCTTCCTATCCTCTTCAAACGCGTTTGCCGTCATTGCAACGATAGGAATTGACGCCTTTGCTTTGTCCTCAAGCGCACGGATTGCCTTCGTCGCCTCATAGCCGTTCATAATTGGCATCTGAACGTCCATAAGTATCAAATCGTACGTGCCTGCTGGCTGCTCCTCCATTTTCTTTACGGCAACGCTTCCGTCGTCAGCCGTGTCAATGACAAATCCTGCCATTTCAAGTATTGACTGCGCAATCTCTTGATTGAGCTCATTGTCCTCAACAAGCAGCAGCTTCTTTCCGTCAAAGCGCAGCTCATCCTTTTCTTCCTCTTCCTCGCTCTTCTGCTCGCCGAATGGCGCAGTCAGAACGCTCTTCAATTCCGAGAGGAAGAGAGGCTTGGAGCAGAACGCCGTTACGCCTGCCTCGCGCGCTTCCTTTTCTATATCCGTCCAGTCGTAGGCGGTCAGTATGATGATAGGCGTCATATCCCCTATCACTCTGCGGATGCGGCGCACAAGCTCAATTCCGTTCATATCGGGCATGAGCCAGTCGATGATGTACGCGCTGTACGCCTCGTTTTGCTCCATTGCAAATTTCGTGCGGATGACAGCCTCTTTGCCAAGCGTAGTCCAGTCAGGGCGCATACCGATTGATGAAAGCATCTTGCTTACGCTGACGCAGGTGTTTACGTCGTCGTCAACGACGAGCGCTCTTAGGTCTGCAAGCTGTTCAAGCTTCTGCGGCTCAACCTGAGCTTCCGCAACCTTGAAGTTGAAGGTAACGATAAATTCGGAGCCCTTGCCCATCTCACTTTCAACGGTTATAGTGCCGCCCATCATATCGACGATATTCTTTGTGATTGCAAGACCAAGTCCCGTACCCTGTATGCCGCTCACGGTAGATGTCTGCTCGCGCTCGAACGGCTCGAA
>JAAVHW010000036.1 GCA_014799525.1 Clostridiales bacterium
GATCGTCTGCCACCTTGGCAACGGCTCGTCTATATCTGCGGTTAAGGACGGAAAGTGCATGGATACGTCAATGGGCTTCACTCCGCTTGAAGGACTTGTCATGGGTACGCGTAGCGGCGACATCGACCCTGCGGCAGTGGAGTACATCAGCAAAAAGCTTGGCAAGAGCTTGGCGGATACTGTCACGTATCTCAACAAGGAGTGCGGTATGTACGGTATAAGCGGCATAAGCTCGGATATGCGTCCGCTTGAGCAGGCAATCAAAGACGGCGACGAAAGGGCGAAGCTCGCAGTTGAAGTTGCGGCGTATCGCATTAAGAAATATATCGGCTCATATGCAGCGGTGCTCAACGGCGTAGACGCGATTGTATTTACTGGCGGCATTGGCGAGCATAGCACTCTTATGCGTGAGCTTGTCATGAGCGATATGGAATATCTCGGCGTTGACTTCGACTTCGAGGCAAACAAGGATAACGGCGATGGCGTGAAGGAGCTTTCCAAGCCCACGAGCAAGGTCAAGGTTCTCATCCTGCCCACCAACGAGGAACTCTCTATCGCAAGAGAGACAAAGGCAATCGCGCTGTAAGTTGAGTATAAAAGGCGCAAAGCGCAGATTGTGCAAATAGCGAAAGCAATTTTGCACGTAATATTATGCGCTTTAGGCGTTTAAAAGGGCTTTACGGTCTGTAAATAATAAATTAGCGTCAAAATGTGTGAAAAAGCATTTGACAAGCTTAGATATTATTTTATATACTAAATAGGCTGTAAAGTGAAAATTAGTTTAATATCGGAGGAATGAATATATGGCAGTACCGAAAAATAAAATTTCCAAATCTAAGGGAAGGTCACGTTATGCAAATTGGAAGCTCACAACGCCCGGTCTTACGGCTTGCCCTCAGTGTCATGAACTGAAGAAGAACCATCACGTATGCCCCAAGTGCGGCTACTATGATGGCGAGCTGGTTGTCAACAAAAAGAACGAGGACTAATTGAATTGAAAAAGAGTGTTGCTTGACACTCTTTTTTTATGTGTTCCAGCAAACGTCCATGTTTGTTGGGCGGCATAACTCACTGGTCTTGCAGACGTATGGCATATGATGCGACTGATAATTCGAATAGCTATATCATAGGATGTCAAAGGTTTGCAGGTATATTTATTGTAATCGGAGATAAAAATGAAAATAGTTGTAGACGCTATGGGCGGAGATTACGCGCCGTCCGAGGTCGTGCTCGGTGCGGTTGACGCAACCGTGCTTGATAAAAACGTAGAGGTTGTGCTTGTCGGCAAAAGCGCGGAGATTAACGCGGTGCTAAATGAGTGCGAGTATGACAAAAAGCGCATAGAGGTTGTAGACGCAAGCGACGTCATAACAAATGACGAAAGCCCCACTATGGCAATAAAGCTGAAGAAGGACAGCTCACTTGTAAAAGCATTTGAAAGGCTCATGTCCGACGAGAGTGCAAGCGCATTCGTGTCGGCGGGCTCGACGGGTGCGGTGCTTGCTGGCGCATTTATGAAGGTGGGCAGAATAAGAGGCGTTTCCCGCCCAGCGCTTGCTCCTGTACTTCCTACGCTTACAGGTAACGGCATGGTGCTTTGCGACTGCGGTGCAAACGTGGACTGCAAGCCTCTCAACCTGCTGCACTTTGCAATAATGGCTTCGTCTTACGCACAGGCAATGCTCGGAGTTGAAAAGCCGCGCGTAGGTTTGCTTAATAACGGAGTAGAGGCGCACAAGGGCAACGAGCTTACAAAGGAAGCTTACGAGCTGTTGAGTGCAAGCGGTGATATAAATTTTGTTGGCAACTGCGAGGCTCGCGATATGCTGACTGGCGATTTTGACGTAGTTGTGTCCGACGGCTTTGCTGGCAACGTGGCACTCAAAACTGCGGAGGGTACCGCAAATCTGTTGCTCAAGCTGATAAAGAAGGGAGTGTACGGCGGAGGACTCAAAACCAAGCTCGGCGCGGCGATGCTCAAGCCCGTATTCAAGGACGTCAAAACAAAGCTTGATTTCAATGCGGTTGGAGGCGCATGCTTCCTTGGCATAAACAAGGTTATAGTCAAGGCTCACGGCGCATCAAAGCGCGGAGCAATTTCTGCAAGCATTTTGCAGGCGCAGGACCTTGCAAGCAAGAATGTCTGTGAAAAAATTCGCGAGGGCGTGACAGCCGCAAACGCAAGACAGGCGGAAAGCGCAGAAGAGTGATTTGCAAAAGAACCTAAATAAACCAAATAATCTGAACAACCCGAAAAACGTAATATAACCCGAAAAACCTAAATTGACAGAATAAGCATATATAAAATGGACAGTAAGATAATTGCCGAGATTGAAAATAAGATAGGATACGTTTTTAAGGATAAGCGTATGCTTGTGCGCGCGTTTACGCATGGCTCGGCAAGCAAGGACGCACTTTGCAACTATCAATCGTTGGAGTTTTTGGGTGACAGCATATTGGGCTTTGTGGTGGCTAAGCGGCTTATGCTTGAAAATCCGAATGCGCGCGAGGGCGTCTTGACTCACCGTAGAGCGGAGATGGTTTCAAAGGAGTCGCTTGAAAAGGCGATAGAGCCGCTTGGAGTATCCAAGTATCTCATAGTCGGAAAGGGCGAAAAGGTGTCGCAGATTATAAATCATACAAAGGTTCAGTCGGATTTGTTTGAGTCGATTGTGGCGGCGATATATCTTGACAGCAAGAGTGTAGACGAGGCAGAGAAGTTTATCCTTGCCATGCTCAAGCATCACTTTGACGGCAGTGTGAAGCATGCAGAGGAGCGCGACTACAAGACGGAGCTTAACGAATTTGCAACTCGCCATAAGCTGCAGGTTGAGTACGTGGAAATTGAAAGAAGCGGAAGCCCACATGACCCGACGTTTGTAATGGACGTAAAAATAGACGGAGTTACGAGCGGCAGAGGAAAGGGCAAAAACAAGAGAAGCGCACAGCAGGCAGCGGCGCAGGTTGCGCTGAAGCACATAAACGGCTGATAATATTTCGCGATATCGTTTCGGCAGACGGATTGTATTCCATCTGCCATTTTTTATTTAGGCAATAAAAGTGGAAATATTCGTTGATTTTTGCAATGTTCCACGCGCAGTGTTTTACGCCCAAATTTGAATTTTTAGGCTATCTAAACGGTTGGTTTAAACTTTGATAAGTGCTGCAAGGCTGATAAACAATATCGACCGTGAAACATTCGTGAAACATGCGCTATCGCGCTTGCGTAGAGTAATCGTCGTGTGCTATAATAGTAAAACATTCTATAAAGAAAGTTTAATTCTAAATATGGATATAACAAAAAAGAAAAAGGAGGAAGGCTGATTTTGCTGAACTTTGTAAAACTTGAAGTCAGAGGCTTTAAATCGTTTGCAGACAAGGTTGAGATACCCTTCAAAGAGGGTGTAACCGCCATCATCGGACCAAACGGTTGCGGCAAGTCAAACGTATCGGACGCTATACGCTGGACGCTTGGCGAATTGAGCGCAAAGCAGTTGCGCGGCAAGAATATGCAGGACGTCATATTTGCCGGTACGGAAAAGCGCAGAAGCATGTCATACTGCGAAGTGTCGCTCACCTTCAACAACGAAAATCAAAGACTGTTTTCAACCTTGCCTTTTGACGAGGTTGTGTTTACAAGAAAGCTTGACCGCAGCGGTCTTAGCGAATATTGCCTTAACGGCGCGCGCTGTACGAGAACGGAAATAATCAATCTTATCCGTGACACTGGTATTGGTAAGGAAGGCTATTCCATTATCGGACAGGGCAGGGTTGACGAGATTATGTCGGCAAAGCCCGACGACCGCCGTCACATATTTGAGGAAGCCGCTGGTATATCCCAAAACCGCGCCGCACGTAACGAGGCGGAGCGCAAGCTTGAAAAGGCGAACATTAACCTGCAAACCACAAACGAGGTTATTGCAGAAATTGAGAAGCAGTTAGGACCGCTTCGCAGGCAGGCCGAGGCTGCACAAAAGTATGCCGAGCTTACTGAAAAGCTTAAATACAACGAGGTGAACCTGTTCCTGTCAAACTACGACAGCACGGAGGATAGAAAGCAAAAGATTCAGAATAGACTGAATAGCTACGACAAGGATTTGCGCATAAAGAATGCGGAGTACAACGAGTGCGACCGTAGGTATAACGAGTGCCTTTCCACGTCAAACGGCATAGACCGTCTTACGGAGGACTACAACGCGGAGCTCACGTCGCTCAAGGTTGACGAGGCGCGTTTTGAGGGTGAGGCGAACGTGATTAAGGAACGTATTGCCAACATACAAAAGGAAATAAACCGTCTTAACGAGGACCTTGAATCCGTAGACAACAGGCTTATCGTACAGGCGCAGCGCATCAAGAGCGTCAACGACAAAAAGGACGAGGAGCAGAGATTGCTTTTGCTTGCATCTAAGGAATGTGCGGAGGCAGAAGCAAAGCTGAAAAGCCTTACGAGTCAGCTCGACGACAAGGAGAGTAGCCTTGACGCGCGCCGTAGAGAGTACATAAAAGCGGTTGAGGACTTGAGTGAGCTCAAGGCAAATATGGCGGGAATTCAAGCGGAAAAGACCGCAAACGAAAAGCGCGCAAAGGATATCAACGCATTGCTCGTTCAGAAGAAGGCGAAGCTTGACGAGGAGCTTACAAACCTTGCCATATACAAGGGCAACGTCAAGGCGGCAAGAGAGAGAATGCGCCAGATTACCGTTGAGTACAATGAAGCCATGTCTGAGAGGATGGAGATTCAAGAGGCGATAAAGGAGCTGAATGAAAACATCAAGGGCTTGGAAAACAAGCGTATTAACGCCGAAGCCAACCTGAATCTGGAGCTTAGAGTTTTGGAGGACTACGCTGGATTCCAAGAGCCTGTCAGAAAGCTGATGAACGATGCGGAGCATAACGAGCAGCTTAGCTCCAGAATATGGGGCGTACTCGCAAGAGTTATAAACGTGCCGAGCGAATACGTAACGGCGATAGAGTGCGCGTTGGGCGGCGCGATGCAGAACGTGCTTGTCGAGAGCGAGAACGACGCGAGATTTTTGATAAACCACTTGAAGGCAAGAGGACACGGCCGCGTCACGTTCAGAACTCACTATACGAGCCGTCCGCAGTCGCTTAACGGCGAAAACTGCTCCGTGCTTAATGACAGAGGCTGCTGCGGCATTGCAAGCGACCTTATAAACTACGACAAGAAGTACGACCGCATTATAAGCTCCTTGCTTGGCTCGACAGTCATCGTACGAACGATGGATGACGCAATAAGGCTGTTTAGGGAGTACAATCAATCCTTCAGAATTGTCACGCTTGACGGCGAAGTGTTTGCGCGTAGCGGTGAGATTACTGGTGGTTCGCGCAGACTAAGCAGCAGCTTGCTTTCGCAGGAATCCAAGATTGCCGAATTTCGCGCCAGCGTGGAGAAGTATAAAAAGAATATACTTATCACAACCAATCTTATCTCTGAAAAGGAGTCTGATATCGAGGCATGCAATGAAACCGTCAACAGGCTCAACGAGGAGATTGGCACTCTGCGCATGAATATCGGCTTGAACGAGGAGCGCGAGAAGCTGGCAGAAACGTCCTCCGACACTCTGCAAAGCGAGATAAACCGCGACGCGAGCGAGTATGAGCAGATAAAGATTCAGATTGCAGAGCTTACAAACAAGCTTGGCACGATTGATACGCTTGAACAGCTCGTCGATGAAAAGAGGTCTGAGTACGAGCATATCGATTTCTCCAAGACGGAAACGGACAAGCAGAAGAGCGAAAGAGAAGTTGCATCCAACAAATATACGGAGATTCGTATTAAGGTTTCAAGCCATAAGAGCGCAATGGATTCCTACGACCAAGAGCTTTTCCGCTTAGGCAACGAAAAGAGCGAGCTTGAGGACGAAAAGCTGGATATCATAACGAATCTGCAGGTTGAGAAGAGCAGACTCAACGATATTCAGAATGCGCCCGAGAAGAAGGTATTCTCAAAGGAAGATACGATTCGCATTGAAAAGCTTGAAAAGGACCTTGCCGATTTGTATGAGCGCAAGCGTACGCTGTCTGAGGAGATAGTAAATCTCGATAAGAGAAAGACGGAGCTCAACGAGGAGCGCACCGTACTCACGGAGAAAAAGACCCGTGACGAGGGTATGCTTGAAAACGTGGACATTGAGCTTCGCAATCAGCAGGAGTACATACTTGAAACCTACAACCTCTCCTACTCAAGCGCGGCAGAGCTTAAGGACCCCGAATTTAAGGCGTACGGTGCGCAGACGGAGATAAACGAGCTCAAGCGCGCAAGAAACAGACTCGGCGACGTCAACCACCTTGCTATCGAGTCGCTCAAGGAAGCGGAGGAAAGGCTTGAGAAACAGGTGAACGACCGTGACGATATCGTCAAGTCCTGCGACGACATATACGAGACAATCCGTACTATTACGGAGTATATGCAGGAGAAGTTTACAGAGGCGTTCACGCAGATAAACGAAAACTTCAAAGAAGTATTCGCGCAGTTATTCGGCGGCGGTAAGGGCGAGCTTAGGCTTGACACCAAGGAAACGACGGACGTACTTGAAGCGGGTATCGACATCTTTGCTCAGCCCCCAGGAAAGAAACTTCAGAACATCGGCTTGCTCAGCGGTGGCGAACGCGCACTTACGGCAATTGCAATTTTGTTTGCAATATTGCGCCTTAAGCCAATGCCTTTCTGCGTACTTGACGAGATTGAGGCAGCACTCGACGACGCAAACGTCAACCTGTTTGCGGAGTTCTTGAAGAAGTTCTCAGACTACACGCAGTTTATCGTGATTACGCACAGAAAGCCGACCATGCGTCATGCGGACACGATATTCGGTGTTACCATGGAAGAAAAGGGCGTCACGAAGATTGTTTCAATCGAGTTTGAGGAAGCGGCGAAGCACGCAAAATAATATAGGCGTGTGGTTCAAGGATACTAAGAGCGCAAAGCTTTGAGCGTAGAGTAGCGCAATAATTTTCATAAACATATGTGCGGCAGAGATACTGCCGTCATATAAGGCGGTGTGTCATGGGATTTTTTCAGAAGATAGCGCAGGCTATGAAAAAGACAAAGGACGCTTTTTCCAAAAAGCTGTTCTTTGCATTTTCCGCAAGAGAGTTTGACGACGATTTTTACGAAAATCTGGAAGAGGTTCTGCTCACTGCCGATATAGGCGTTACGGCTACCGAAAATCTTATTGAAGAGCTGAAGCAGGAGATTTTCGAAAACAAGCTCAAGAAGCCCGAGGATGCAATGGAGCTGCTCAAGCGACTTATGATAGAGGATATCGACTATGACATTCCCGAGTACGAATATCCGCTTGTCATATTGCTTTCGGGAGTGAACGGCGTAGGCAAGACGACGGCTATCGGCAAGCTTGCGCATCTTTTTAAGGAACAGGGCAAGAGCGTTGTCGTTGCGGCGGCGGATACCTTCCGTGCGGCGGCAAGCGAACAGCTTGAGGTTTGGGGACAGCGCGCAGGAGTCAGAGTTATACGCCACAACGAGGGCGCAGACCCTGCGGCGGTCGTATTTGACGCAATAGCGTCCGCAAAGGCCAAGGGCAACGACGTAGTGCTTGTAGATACGGCAGGACGCTTGCACAACAAGAAAAACCTTATGGCGGAGCTTCAAAAGATTTGCCGCGTTGTGGATAGAGAANTNCCNANTGCGGACTTCCGTAAGTTNCTCGTGCTTGACGCNACGACTGGNCAGAANGCAGTGTCGCAGGCAAANATATTCAGCGAGGATATNGACACTGACGGCATAATCCTCACCAAGCTTGACGGAACGGCAAAGGGCGGCNTAGTGCTTGCAATCTCCGACGAGGTTGGTTTGCCNGTCGTATACGTCGGNGTTGGCGAGAAGATAGACGACCTCATTCCGTTTGATGCAACCGACTTTATAAACTCTTTGTTTTAGTTNAAAGCTGAATAAGAATTTAAAATAATTGATAAAATANATGGGTGTATTGCAAAAATGCTTGACACCCATTTTTTTATGTAATATCATTGTATAGCAAAAGTGCTTGACAGCATATTGCGAGGGGTAAGCCGTGGATAGGTTTGAGATTGCAACGCTGCGTTCGTATTATGGAAATCTGCTTACTGACAGGCAGAACGAGATGATACGTATGCGTTATGANGAGGACCTNTCGTTTGGCGAGATAGCCGAGGAGTGCGGCGTATCAAGGCAGGCGGTGCTTGACGGGCTCAATAAGGGCGTGAAGCATCTTGAAGAAATTGACGGCGCGCTTAAGCTTGTAGAGAGGGACGCTCGCATAAAGTCCGCNCTTGACGAGCTTGANGGCAAGATAGCAAGCGGCGACAAAGATGGCGCGGCAAGGTGNATAGCAAACGTCAGAGATATATTGGAGGACTAAATGGCTCTGTTTGAAAATCTGTCCGACAGAATGAATCACATATTTTCAAAGCTTCGCAACAAGAGTAAGCTGACGGAGCTTGAAATTAAGCAGGCTATGCGTGAGATACGCGTGGCTTTGCTTGAGGCTGACGTCAACTATACTGTCGTAAAGGATTTCGTGGCGAAGGTGAGCGAAAAGGCTCTTGGCGAGGATATCCTCAAATCGCTCACGTCGGGACAGCAGATTGTAAAGATTGTCAACGACGAGCTTGTAGCTCTTATGGGTTCAACTCATCAGAAGCTCGCCGTATCGGATAAGCAGCCAACGATATACATGATGTGCGGCTTGCAGGGCGCAGGTAAGACGACTATGTGCGGCAAGCTTGCAACGTATCTTAGNAAGCAGAACAAAAAGGTTCTCCTCGTCGCAGGCGATATATATAGACCCGCCGCAATAGACCAGCTNAAGGTTGTTGCAAAAAAGGCAAATACGGAGTGCTTCTCCATGGGGCAGATTGACCCTGTGAAGATTGCAAAAGCGGGCGTAGAGTACGCGCTTAANAACGGCTATGACACTATGATAGTCGATACGGCAGGCCGTTTGCATATTGACGAGCAGCTCATGGACGAGCTTGTACGCGTCAAAAAGGCGGTTGCTCCAACTGAAATACTGCTTGTTGTAGACAGCATGACNGGACAGGACGCGGTGACTGTAGCCGACACNTTCAACAAGACTCTCGATATAACGGGCGTAATCATGACAAAGCTCGACGGCGATACCCGCGGCGGTGCGGCGCTGTCGATAAGAGCGGTTACTGGCAAGCCGATAAAGTTCAGCGGTACGGGCGAGAAGATGGAGGATATCGAGCCGTTCCACCCCGAGCGTATGGCTTCGCGTATACTTGGCATGGGCGACGTGCTGACTTTGATTGAGCGCGCACAGGACGCTATATCGCAAGAGGACGCCCTCAAGATGCAAAAGAAGCTTAGGGAAAATTCCTTCACNTTGGAGGACTATCTTGCNCAGATAGACAACGTCAAAAAGATGGGCAACCTNANCGATATGATGGCGATGATTCCNGGGCTTTCGGGCAAGGTAAAGGCAAACGCTCAGATTGATGAAAAGCAGCTTTTCCGCAACAAGGCGATAATACAGTCGATGACGGTCAAGGAGCGCAGAAATCCCGAGATAATAAAGGCATCACGCCGTAAGCGTATTGCAAGCGGCAGCGGCACCTCGATACAGGAGGTCAACGCNCTTCTCAAGCAGTTCGAGCTCACNAAGGATATGATGAACAGGATGCAAAAGGGCGGCTTGCGNGGAATGCGCGGACTCAAAGGACTTCCGTTCTANGAGTAAACGTAACGTAAAATATTTATAAAANAAACTCAATATGAAAACAGCGCTCAACGGCGCAAAAATAAAACAATATTATCACATCGGAGGATAACAACAATGGTAAAACTCAGACTCACCAGAATGGGCGCAAAGAAAGCTCCTTTCTATCGTATCGTGGCAGTGGATTCACGCAAGGCAAGAGACGGTCAGTACATCGACCAGATTGGCTACTACAATCCCGTTTCCGAGCCGAAGCAGATTGTCATTGACGCTGAAAAGGCAAAGGCATGGCTTGAAAAAGGTGCGCAGCCCACTGATACGGTGATGGGACTTCTCGTCACTCAGGGTATTGTTGCGAAGAATAAATAATCGGTGACTCAAATGATTGAACTTGTGGAATATCTTGTATCCACTCTCGTGCCCGACGGCGACTATACCGTCGAGCAGAGAGACGGTGACGGAGCAACGGATATCGTCGTATGCATTTCAAAGAATGACATCGGCAAGGTCATAGGCAAGCAGGGCAGAATCGCAAAGGCGATTCGCACGATTGTCAAATCTGCAAACGGTAGAGGCGGCGTGAAGTATAACGTCGTCATCGAAGAGCAAAATGAAATCTGAATTTGAGATTGCAAAAGTCGTAAAGCCGCGCGGACTTAAAGGAGAAATGAAGGTTGAATTCTATTCCTCCGACGTCGCACGGCTTTCTAAACTTAAGCACGTAAAACTGCGCGATACGCAGTATGAGGTTGAAAAGCTTACTCCCGAGGGGCAATACGGCTTTGTCAAGCTCAAGGGTATAGATTCTATCGAGGCAGCCGAAGCTATGCGCGGACAGCTCATCTTCGCCAGGCGCGAGGATTTGCCCTCGCTTTCAGAGGATAAATTTTATATTGTGGATATCATCGGTCTTTCAGTAATAGTGGACGGAGGGGTTGTAGGCACGATATCCGACGTGCTTCAATACGGTTCTGCCGACGTGTACGTCGTAAAATCTGCGCAGGGCTCGTTCAGCTTTCCAGCGCTCAAGCAGGTTATCAAGGAGATTGACGTAAAGGGCGGCAAAATGGTGCTTGACGACGTCATGTTCTCCCGCGTTGTGGTTTACAACTAAGCATATGCAATTTGATATACTCACCATCTTTACGGAATATTTTGACGTCCTCAAATTGGGATTGCTTGGCAGAGCTATCGACGAGGGCAAATTTTCCGTACGCGTGACGAATATCAGAGATTATTCCTTGGATAAGCATAGGCGCACGGATGACACTCCATATGGGGGCGGCGCTGGCATGGTTATGACTCCCGACCCTATAGTGCGAGCAATTGAGGACATAGACCCCCGTCACGAGGCGTGGCGAATATATCTCTCTCCGCGCGGATGTACGCTCAGTCAGAATAAGGTGGAAAGC
>JAAVHW010000037.1 GCA_014799525.1 Clostridiales bacterium
CAACAACGGTGACGACAATAACGGCGACGACAATAACGGCGATAATAATAATGGAGATGACTACAAGGAACCTGATATAGACCTCGACGACGTTGCCACGCTGTTCAACTTCTACAACGACAATCTCGATATCGTAGTTCAAGGCTTGAAGGAAGAGTATTCAAACTTGACAAAATTCACAATTCCGCAAGGCGTAACGAGGATTGCTTCTTCCGCATTTGAGAATTGCACCAGGCTTGAGAGCGTCACACTACCCGACACTCTGACTGAAATAGGTCATCGCGCATTCAACGGATGCACGAGTCTTTCAGAAATAAACGTCCCTGCAAACGTCAAGATTATCGGCGACAGCGCGTTTTCAAATTGCTCAAGCCTTACGGAGATAAAACTGCCCGATGGCGTAACAAGCTTAGGAGAAGCCGCGTTTGCAAACTCTCGCAGTCTTGCAAATATCATTATCCCCGACAGCATAACGAGCGTATATTACAACACGTTTGAAAATACGGCTTGGTTCAACAGGCAAGCAGAGGGCGTTGTGTACGCTGGCAAATTTGCCTGTGCGTACAAGGGTGAAATGGGAGAAAACACCACCCTCACCTTCAGAGATGACACAAAAGGCATCGGCCGCAGCGCATTTGCAAACAGCGAAAAGCTTGTTGGCGTAATCATCCCAAGCAACGTCGCCGTCATTGAAAATAATGCATTTTTCAACTGCACCGCACTTGTCAGCGTAGACCTTCCAATAGGCGTGACGAGCGTCGGCTTCGGCGTATTTGCAAACTGCAACAGTCTTACCGGCATAACCGTTGCCGAGGGCAATCCCAACTATCATAGCTCGGGCAACTGCCTTATCGAAACCAAAACCAAAACCTTGATTGCTGGCTGCAAATCAAGCGTAATTCCCAACGACGGAAGCGTGACGGTTATCGGCACCTACTCATTCCACAACTGCAGCGAGCTTGTGAGCATAGATATTCCGCGCGGAGTCACGACAATAGGCGACAGCGCATTCTTCGGATGCAAGGGGCTTACGAGCCTTACGATTGCGGACACCGTGACAAACATCGGCACGTACGCGTTTTTGGACTGCGCAAGCCTTAAAAGCGTCACTCTTCCAAACAGCGTGACAAGCATTGGCGGCGGCGTGTTTAGCGGTTGTAAGGAGCTTGCAAGCGTCACCATTTCAAGCGGCATTACAAGCATATCAAGCTCTATGTTTTCGGGTTGCACAAGCCTTACGAGCGTTGTTATTCCTCAAAGCGTAGCAAGCATTGGCTCGTATGCGTTTGAAGGCTGCGCCGCTCTTACAACGGTCACAATGTACGGTGACGTAGCTTATATCGGCTCTCACGCGTTTTCAAATTGCTTGGAGCTTGCAAAGATTATCTTTGACGGTAGTGCCGAACAGTGGAGCGCAATCAACAAGGAACTCAACTGGATGACCGACACGGACAGCTTCATCGTTGAGTGCGGAGACGGAAGCACCGTAACCGAGCCGCAGCAAGCCGAATGACAAACAAGCTGCAAGCAATATAAGGCTTATACGCCTGATTGCCAAGCATACCAACAAAAGTCAAACAAAAGCCACATTGATGTTTATGGAAGAAATAACCGCTATATTTAAACTGAATACACCAATCTCAAAAAAGGAAGCGCTTTCGCTCCACCCCATGTCGCTTGCATTCATTGGCGATGCGGTGCAAACGCTGTATACGCGCACTCGCGTGACGGTGGGAGCAACGCTCAAAAAGACGGGCGCACTGCATCATGAGGTTACGCAGGTCGTCAAGGCTGTAGCGCAGGCCGCGGAAGCGGAAAAGCTCTTCCCTCTTTTTGACGAGGACGAACAGGACTTGTTCCGCAGGGCGCGCAACTGCAAGGTGCAGACATCCGCAAAGCATGCAGAACCAGCGGAATATCGCAAGGCAAGCGGATTTGAAGCCATACTCGGATATCTGTATCTCACAGGCAACACAGAAAGACTTGAAAATTTTCTGTCCGCCTGCTTTGAAGATAACACCGCCGATTAGGAGATAGCTATGTACATATTTGGAAGAAACCCCGTAAAAGAAGCATATCGCGCAGGCAAGACGGTTGATAAGCTCTACCTGCAAAAGGGCGAGTTTGACAAAACGCTAAACTCTGTACGCTCACTTGCAAAGGAAGCGCGTACAGTGGTGAGCTATTGTGACAAAGCCATGCTTGACAAGCTGTCAAACGGCGGCAATCATCAGGGCGTTGTGGCGGCAGTGACGGACTTTGACTATTGCGACCTTCAAGACATAATAGACGACGCCAACATCAAGGATGAGCCGCTTCTTATCGTTCTGCTTGACGGCATAACAGACCCCCATAATCTTGGCGCAATAATTCGTAGCGCGGAGTGCTTCGGCGCTCACGGCATAGTCATACCAAAGCACAGAAGCGTGAGCGTAAACGATACCGTCATAAAGGTTGCAAGTGGCGCAACTGAGCATATCAAGGTTGCAAAGGTGACAAATCTGAATGACACAATTCGCGAGCTTAAAGAGCGCAACGTGTGGGTTTATGCAACGGATTTTGACGGTAAAGCCCCGAATACGGTTGATTTGAATGGAAATATTGCCATTGTCATAGGCAGCGAAGGCGAAGGCATACACCGCCTTACAAAGGAGCTTTGCGACGACGTACTCACTATTCCGCAATACGGTATGGTGAATAGTTTAAATGCAAGCGTAGCCGCAGGCGTAGTGTTGTATGAAGCAGTAAGACAGCGCAAATAGAGATTTGTTTACTTACGAAACATTATTTAGGAAGCCNAATGGATAAAGATATTGCCGAGATAGAATTGATAGTAAANGCGCAACAGGGCGACGTTNCAAGCGAAGGCGAAGTGCTTATGCAGTATATGCCGCTTGTCAAGTCTATTGCGCGCTCATTTTACGTGATTGGCATTGACGGCGACGACCTAAGNCAGATTGGCATGATTGGGCTTATGCGCGCCATACGCTCGTTCAGCGTAGATGGCACCGCNAGCTTCAAGACCTACGCAAGCCACTGCATCCGCAACAACATTCTTGACGCTATACGCAAGCAGAAGAAGCCGACCGAGCAACGCGTAGATTTGGATGAGGTGTTCATCCCCTCCGACGAGCAGGAACCCGAACGGCTGTACATTGAGGACGAAGCNTCGCGCCTGCTGTTGGAAGCCATTTCCGCAGCACTTAACGAGCGTGAAATGAACGTGCTTAACCTCTATCTTGACGCCATTTCCTACGCCGAAATCTCCGAAAAGCTCGGCATTGAAAAGAAGCAGGTTGACAATACACTCTACTCCATCAAAAAGAAAATCAAAAAGCTTTTGGACAAAAAACCAATTTGAAAATTNTAACCTTCAAGCGCACTTAAAATTGATTTGTAAACTTCNGAGTTTTGAATGGCTTCAAGGGTTGCGGNAGTCGCGCCCTTATCCGCCGCTGAAACGTATTTGCCGTCAGAGGTGATTGTTGAGCCAAGCGCNCTCATTGAATTGCTTACGTATACGTTGTTTTCAAAATTGTGATATTCTTCATTTCCTGCCGTGTAGGAATTTGTTTCATAGATATTTGCGCCGCACACACCAACGATATTTCCAAAATAGGAAGCGGATGACACGTACTCGCCTATAAANTAGCTATCCGTAACGCCGCCGCCAAAGTACACCGTGTAGGTGATAGGATTTTTGTCATCGTCGTATAACAGATTGCCNTTATCGTCACGCTTTTGCTGTTCTATGTCAAGCTGTCTTATATAACCCACTATGCCGCCAATGTGGGCNGGCGTGCTGTCTNTCACGGTGACGCTAATCTTACTTCCGCTTATACAGTGATATACCGTGCCGCANTACACCGTGCTGCTTCCAAATATATTTGTCTGAATATCNACCTCNCCAGCACCAAGCACTCCGCCAGCGTAGACGGTNTTTGCCGTAACCGTAATTTCNCCGTTTGCCAAGCAGTTGTTGAGCCATNATGAAGTNCGTGCGGCTATTCCNCCNANGTACGCCGNGCCGTCNCCGACAGCGGAGATAGTGCCATCGTTCACCGACTTGTATATATTGCCGTACGCTATAGAGGATATGCCGCCTGCATATATACCGCAACCGTTGCTTGCCCTGCCGCTTACCGTGCCGCTGTTTTTACAGCTCTCAATTGCGCCGTTGGACAAAAGACACACACCTGCCGCGTACGCGCTTCTATACTGCGCAANGCTTTCGATATTTCCNGTATTGGTGCATCCCTTGACGTATGCATTCACTGTNGNGCCGCTGTTTGTNTACACTATGCCCNCTGCGGAAACGGCAGGCTCGGTATTCTTTTCAACCTCAAACTCTCCGCAGTTGGATATTGAGGATATATTGCCTTTGTTCGTACAGTTCTCNACNGCGTAGGCGTTTGTCAAAACTATNCCGCTCGTTACAGGATTCCANCCNGTNTCGGANGAGGTTTGCGAGATATTCGCCTCGTTTACGTCGCTCAAAAGCGCATAGTTGTTNACGGAGCATATGCCNGCCACGTCGAACGTATCTGCAACGATANTGCCAGTCACGGTACAGTTTTGCACNTATCCGCTGTTTATACCAGCTATACCGCCAAACGANGCNTTTACGTTCGTTACGCCGACAAGCTCAAANTNTGAATAGTTTACAGTNCAATCCATGATNACGCCGCGATAGCCTGTCTGAATTGCGTTGTAGTAAATATAATGATTGTTCTGCACTATTCCGCCAAACGTAAGCTCCGCATTTGCCTTTGCGCTCGATTGAAGCGCGGTCACTTTTCCTGTTATNTTGACGGTGACNCCGCTGATTCTGCCATAGTTGGTTTTTGCNACGAGCGCGGTATTCTCCGACGAGGTGACGTCCGCGTTTACNTTTATCGTCACGTTTTCAATCGTAGCGTTTTCGGTGATAGACTCAAATATCGGACTTCCCGAGCTTTCGATAACTACGTCGGTCAGCACTCCGTTGAACTCTCCAAGCGAAGCGCCCTTGCCCAAAATTATCTTCTTNCCGCCGCCGAGAATTTTGCAGTTTACCCTTTCAACAGTATAGTTGTCNGGCAGAATTATATCCTTGCTCGGCGTAAACACGTCCGTNGAAGTNAAGTCAACGTTTCCAAGCTGTACCGTCTGGTCCTGTCCATTGTCGGGCTTTGGCATAAGCGATACGGTGGTGACAGGCACGCAAATTANAATCGCAACAATCAAAANTATGCCAAGGCACGCGCTCAAAAGATTGCGCTTTTCGCTGCGAGTCATAGGGCGTTTGTCNAGNACGATATTGTTGCCCTCAAATTTGACGTTAAGCGAGTATTTTATGTTATATATCGATTTAAGCCGNGACCTGACCGCTGACGAGGGATAAGCCATAGGATATACGCTCTTTAGGTGCTTTGTATTGTCCAATATCAAAAGCATTTCAAGCGGAGATACCTCTTCGCTTAGATACAGCCTTAAACACTTGCCAGCCTTAGCCGCNAATTTCTTTGAAACCTCCATGGGNTCTTTAAGCTCTTCAAAGCTTGTAATCTGCAAAAAGCTCTCCTCGTATGAGGCAAGTATTTTGCGCGACTTGTAGAGATACAAAAGCGAAAGCACGGGAAATCTGCCCAGACGGTATGCACCGCACTGAGCTTTTTCCATCATACTGTCAAACGCCTTTACGTCGTCCTTTTTTATCGCTTGAAGCAAGCGCTCTTCCATCAAATGCTCCATATCTCCTACCGGTCGCAGTCCACCCTAATTCAACGCGCACACTATCACGCTTTGCGCTGCAACCCTATCGCTTTACTTTGCTTATTACTTTTTCTTTATTTTCACCTTTCTGTCTGCCGCCCACTTGTCAAACGCGTCAAATAAATACTCCTCGTTGACGGAGCTACCCTCAACCAGCTTCTTCAAAAGCGCGGAGGTGTTTGAAAACTCCGTAATCAGCGTAGCTATATCCTTGCCCTGCTCGGCAACCGCCGCCGACAGCTCCTCGTTCTCCTTGCGGATAGACTCAATCTTGTCCGCATTCTGCTTCAATACGGAAGCTATATCCTTATTTATAAAGTCGCTTATCTTTTCAACGTTCTTGTTGTATACGTCAAGGGACTTCTGCAACTCCTTGAGATTGTATGACGAGCGCTTCTCGGCAACGAGCGTATCTATGCGCTCAAGCTGAGTCTGCGCGTTATTCTCAATCTCGTTTAGCGAGTCGATGCTGTTGGCAACCGCGGTAAACCTGTTTGACATATTGTTTACTGCCTGTGCGTACTTCTCGCCCGACGCTGCGTACTCTTCTATCTTTCTTCCAAGCTCCTGCCCACTCTTCGCCTGCGCGCTTATCGTTGCATGAACCTTTTCAAGCTGACTTGCAGTATTGCCAGAAAAGCTCTTTGTGAGCGCGTCCAAATCATTCCTAATCTCCTCGTAGGACTTGCTCACCGACATGAGGCTATCCTGCAGGGGCGCAATAAGATTGCGGTAGGCAATAAAGCTGTCTATAAGCTCTTGAATTGTATTTTCGTTCATTGTCTTTTCCTCTTTATATTTGCGTTTGCGGCTTTAAGATTTGCCGCTATTTCATTACTGTCATTGTTTAGCGTATCAAGTATTATCTTCTTTGCAACGTCGTTGTCGTCCACCAAGGGATAAAACCTTACAATCTCTGGGTCAAGCACGCCGCCGCCCTGACTGCAGGCGTCCATGAGCGGAAACAGCTTCTCATCGCCCGACAGGGTGAACATCTCGCGAGCCTCCGCGTCCATGCCGTTTCGCCAATACTCCACTCCCGCGTCGCGCATATTGCCGTATCTCAAATACCTTTCATGCACGTCAATATATACAAGCTTCTTTCTGCGAAGCTCGTCGGATGAAAGCCTGTCGGCAGTATTGCGCGCGTTGTCGTACTGCTCAAGCTGGCAGAACTTCTCGATACGCTCGATAAACTCGTCGTCGTCAATCTCTATCTTGCCAGCGATATCTCTAAGATACGCAAGCGCACTGTCCTTATTCTTCCGCTCGAAGCACTCGTCAAAAAGTGCGTTGAAGTTCTCGGGATAGTCGGACTCGGCAACAAACAGATACTGCTTTGCGCGGGATATGCCCACGTAGAACAAGTTGAAATAGTATCTGAACACCGAGTTTTCGTCCGCAGTCTTTCGATTCAGCGACATGTTGTGAAGGTATCGCCACTTGTCTATGTTGTCGCTAAGCACGTCCGCAAGAATTACGGTGTTGCGCTCCAAGCCCTTAGCCTCCGCTACGGTGAGTATTTCCGTCTTGCCCAAAACCTTTCTGAGCTTTTCCTTTTTCTTTTGCGAGGCTACGACCACCGTCACGTTTTCAAACCTCTTCTCGCCAAGGCAGTAAACGAAGTTTTTATCCTTGACAAGCACCGCCGCAGACGACAAGGGTGACGGCACGCTTTCGCCCCTCAAGACAAAGCTGTGAGTGCCAAATCTCTGCATGTTCATCTCACCGAGCTTTTCGGCAATCTTCTCTATCCTCTCCGTGCTGCGATAATTGTGCCTAAGCTCGCTCACGCCCGTGACGTCGCCGTACATTATGCGCTTCAAGTATCCGAAATTGAAATAGGACGGATTTATCATCTGAAGTGCGTCGCCCACGCAGAACAGCTTTCTGCACAGCTTTTTCATGAGGCATAGATTCACCTGTGTGAAGTCCTGCACCTCGTCTATCACGCCCACCGAATACTTTGGTGCGTCAACGCGAGTGAGTATTTCACGACTCATAAGGTTGTTGTCCGTATAGCCACGTTTTTTCAAAAACTCGGCATAATCTATCGCAATTGAGTAGATAATGTCGCATTCTCGCTTGGTAAAGCTATCGCTTCGTGCAATAGCGTACTCCTCACGCTCCATCATATCGCGCGGAGAATCAAGCTCATACTTGCCGAAAATCATTCCGTAAATCTCTTTGTAAATGACCTCGGGCGCAATGTTTTTTATCTTTTCAAGCGAACCCGACAGNCGGTAGTTTTTGCCTATNCCAATGTACTCGTTCAAAAATACGCTTTCGCCNGCAACNCGCTTCTGCTCGAACTCTCCAGCATAAATATCCTCTATCAGTCGNTANTCAACCTTCTCCTTGAGGAACTTNGCTATGCGCTTGAGTGCGGAGATAATCTCGCCGTCCTCNTCNACGGAAAACAAAATGCCAAGCTTNTTCTCAACCGCTTTTTTATGGTCNGAGTCAAGNAATATCACGTTTCCGCTTTCATANGCCGAAATAAAGCCGTCTATATTCTTTGANAACAGCTCNACNCGGCTGCGCGTTTCACTCAGCAGTCCGCGCGAAAACGTGGTGTACAGCACCGCGCCTCGATAGCTACGGCAAGCGCAATAGACNATCTTTTCAACGCATACNTTNGTCTTTCCGCTTCCTGCTATGCCCTGNACGAGCATATTGGAATCCTCGNTTTCGACAATCTTGCGNTGCGTATCGTTGAGATANGGGAAGTTGACAATGCCGTCCGAGCCCGATACGAGATATAGCCTTGTCAAGTCCTCATCTCTCACNGCTTCGTCGGTATCTCTCAAAATCAGCGTGAGCTTGNTCGTGCTATACAGATACTCGCTAAGCCGCCTATCCGTTCCGCCCTCGTTCGGGTTTGCGGAGAGGAACTTGTAGAATACGATATCACCGTCAGAAAGNCTTTTGTCGTCGCTCCTGCGGCAGAGGAAAAGCGTATACTGTCCGTCCTCNGTCTGAGCAATACAGCACCCGTTCGGAAGCGAAATATGCTCGCCGAATATACCCTCCGCNACACGGGAAATGAACGCGTCAATNGCAAGTATCTTGCGCGTAAGCGTTACGAAATCCTCCGTCTTGTAAATGCGGCGGCTTGAGGATANNGCTATCCTTTTTGTGTCTACGGTTATTTTTTCTATCATAGTGCTATAAGCCCGTTTATATATGATGTAAACTGCGCTTCCGTCAGCGGAAATGCNACCTTNGCAAACGCTTTAAGCCGCGTATCCGTAAAGGTNNTGTGCGCCGCGTCAAAGGATATAGGCGTATTCTTCTTTGCATATTGCAAATTTATATCCGCCTCGATACGGCTCTTCTCNGCCTGCTCGCTGCGCTCATTCAACCGCTTTTCTATGGTTTCCAGCGCGCGCCTTTTATTCTTGAGCTGTGACCTCTCGTCCTGACATACNACGCTTAGTCCCGTAGGCAGNTGCGTNACNCGGATTGCNGTTTCAACCTTGTTTACGTTCTGACCGCCCGCGCCGCTTGAGTGGAAAACGTCTATCTTCAAATCGCGCTCATCCACTCTTTCAATACTTGCGGCAGGAGTCACCGCAAAGCAAAGTTCCTCGCTGCCNGANTGCGCGATATACACCTTGTGCGCTCCGCTCAATGGGGTGAGACGGGTTATAACGTCCGTTCCCTCTATCGTACACGATATTTCCTGCACGTATCCGTCCTTTGACGATATNGTNGCTTCATCNTCNATCCTCGCGCCGCGCGATAGCATATCCGACTTTATCGATGCAAATAGCGCAACGCCAAACTTGGACGAAAGCTTTTTGAGCCTAAGCCTGCAATACGCGCGCTCCTGCACGTGCTTACAGCCAAGCGCGTCGGAAAGTGCTGCGGATANTTCGGATTGNGCTCTTTTAATATGAGCAAGCTCCTCGTATATCGCCGCNCGCTCNTCGTTTGAGCTAACCTCTGAAAGTAGCGNGNATANCTCCCCCTCCTCCTTAAGTGCGGACATAAGCGAGGANAGCCTGTCCTTTATGGCGTTCAACTCATTATACTTTGACAAAACAGACAGATAATATGCTTTATCTGCCTGNACCTCGGGGTACTCCAGCAGCTCCTGCGTTTCCTCAAAGCTACTTAGCNCACGCTCCGCCGCACCTATTATATCGCCATAAATGCCATACATAGGTTTATTATAACACTGTTTTTAGAATAAGTCACCTTATATTTATACTGCTAAACCGNAGGCTAAAACTCGCACGTGCCTTGCGTGAAAATGCGATAATAGCCAAGCCTCTGACTTTTGACGTACGCATCCTCAATATACTTTGCAGGCTTGCTCAAAAACTCTTCCTCGGAAACTATGTCAATATAATGCTTTGATAGGTCCGCACTCCAAGTCAATCTGTTGTTACGGTTGTATCCCAGCAAGTCAAACAGCTTCCCGTTCGCCCAATCTCCGTTGTACTTCGCCCAGGCATACTTATCATAGCTAAAAGCGCCAAACTCTCTGCTGAACATAAAATCGTCGTCCTTTTTGACTACGCATACAATGCCGCAGACTCGCCCTTCTCTTCCGTCCGCCAACGGACTGCCAAGCGCATAGGCAATCTCCCACTCCATCCACCGATTCATCAGCATATTGCGTGATACTATCACGACCATGACCTCCGCCTCGTCAATCATGCCCGCAATCCTATCCCTAATCGCTTCCGCCCTGCTGTCCATCATATCAGGCGAATCTCCCCGCTCACCACGGTAGCACAAAGCAAAAGCGCCAAGTCTTTTCAATATGCAGTCGCGAAGGTCAAGCGCGTCCCTGTATCTGTACGAAATATAAGTCTTATGTGGCATACGGCACCTCTTCTGTACAAAATTCGTCATAAATCGACAAGTTTTTCGTTTATAAACTATAAACAAATTAGCCACCACATTTTTCCCAGAATTTTTGAAAATTTTTTAAAAAAATTTTATAAGGCGCAAATTTCTTAAAAACTTGCGCCTTACAACATAATATAAATTGGTTTATTGGGCTGTTCAACTGATACTACAGCCTCATATTTTAGATATAATCTTCTATCAGTCGTAAATCATGTTCAGCAGCTCGGCAGCACCCAAATTGCCGTCACTGTTTACGTCCAAAAAGTAGTCATACTTGCCGTCGGTGAAATATATCTGCATGCCGTAAAACAGCATATCATTGCAATCTTCTTTGCTATACTTCAAATCATATTCTCTCCACTTCTGCTCATCTTCCAAATCAAAGTAGTGTTCATAGTCCTCGAGAATATAATTCTTTGGAATTATCACCAACTCAATGAAAACCACATACTCATCAAATACGGAATATTCAATTCTTGCGCCAGCGAAAGAGTTATCTGTTTTTGAGGATATTGAATAATAAGTTACATCGCCAAATTCCTTGTTGGGGTAGTATGCATCTATGCCACATTTATTCTTGAGCTCGGAAAAATCTTCTTCCAATTTATAAACAATGTCTCCGCTTCCGCAATATATTGGAGCTTCATTCGTCGATGCCGAGTCATTAGTCAAAGTTAGTGGCAAAACCGTGCATAGCACAACTGCAATCACAAAAACAGCCACTATGCTCAAAACGTATTGTGGCTTAAAGCGTTTTTTAGGACGTTTTTCCGGTTGCGGCTTTTCGTTGAGCTTTTTGAATGCAATTTCCTTGTCCATCTGAGTGGACCTTGCATACTCCTGCAATATTTCATCTAATTCTTTATTGTCCATATATTCCTCTTTTATTATCCAATATGTGCGGATTCTGCGTCGTTCAATTTACCATATTTATTTACTATGTATACGCCAGTAATCGAACCAATTCCAGTTGCCACTTTAAGATAAGTTTCTGTTCTTATCACTTTGCCGTTCG
>JAAVHW010000038.1 GCA_014799525.1 Clostridiales bacterium
CCCTCGCACTGTCGTCTGAAAAAACTATCTTGGCAAGCGCGGCTTTATCAATACCACCATCCTTGACTGCGGCAGGAAATGCCGTGGCTATTTCAGCAATATACTCGGGGGTTTTCAGCAATTCGGCGTTTATCTCGTCCGCACTCAAACAGGCAAGCCCCATATCTCTCGCCACCTTAAGCACCTCACTCTTCCCCGAGCCTATTCCTCCGACTATCGCAATTCTCATTTTGTATCAACTCTTCTTCCAAATTTCATTCCGCAAAATGGAGCAATTCACTTGTTTCTTGGGGTCCCCGCCAAACGTCCCTGTTTGGTGGGGCAATTTTTTGCACCTTACGCGTTTGCGCTCACAGCGCATCTCGGGCACTAAATCTTTTATTTGTTATAGTGCACTTAGTATATGTGTCCGAGTGTGCGTGCCGTTAGGCGTGACAGTCGGCGCAAATTGCGTTTGGCGCAACTATTTCAGCTCTCCCCAATTCTCCGCAAAGGTCGCCTTTGCGATAAGCGGAACCTTGAGCTTCACGGCATTTTGCATCTCCTCTTCGAGAAGCTGCATTACCTCTTGCATTTCATCGCGCGCCGTATCAATGATAAGCTCGTCGTGGATTTGAAGTATCATCTTTGATTTCATCCCTTCAAGCCGCCTTTCGACTCCCAACATGGCGAGCTTTATTATATCCGCCGCCGAGCCTTGAAGCGGCGTATTCATTGCCATACGCTCCGCCGCCGCGCGTACGTTGTAGCTTGACGCATTCAAGTCCGACATATTGCGCCTTCTGCCAAGCATAGTCTTTGCATATCCGCACTCGCGCGCCTCAACGATGCAGCCGTCCATAAACTCGCGAACTTTTGGATGAGAGGCAAAATAGTTTTCAATAAACTCCTTAGCCTTATATTGAGGTATTGACAGGTTTTCGGCAAGTCCGAAGCCGCTTATGCCATAAATTATGCCAAAGTTTACAGCCTTTGCGTCTCTGCGCTGTGCTGGCGTAACCTCTGATAGTGGGATACCCAAAATCTGCGAAGCGGTGATTGCGTGTATATCATCATCGTTGTTGAACGCGTCGATAAGCTGCTTGTCCTCGCTCATATGCGCAAGCAGGCGAAGCTCAATCTGCGAGTAGTCCGCAGACACAAGCACGTTGCCCTCGCTTGGCAAAAACGCACTCTTTATATCCTTTGCTTCCTCACTCCTCGTGGGAATATTCTGTAGATTGGGATTGGTTGATGACAGTCTGCCCGTAGTCGTCACGCACTGATTAAATTCCGTGTGTATGCGCCCCCTGTTTACAAGCGGCTTGAGCCCAACAACATACGTGGACTGCAGCTTCGCATAGTGGCGATACTCCAATATATCGCTGACTATCGGATGGGCGTGGACGAGATTTGCAAGAACGTCCTCGCTTACGGAATAGCCAGTCTTTGTCTTTTTGCCATGCGGCAAGCCCAGCGTTTCAAAAAGAATTTCGCCAAGCTGCTTTGGTGACGCGATATTGAACGCACGCCCCGCGCTGTCATAAATCCGCGAAGTGAGCTTGTCTATAATCGCGCCGTATTTTGTTTCAAGCTCGTTGAGCTTTGAGGTTGACACGCATACTCCGCGCCCTTCCATATTGCGAAGAACCACACAAAGCGGCTGTTCAACCTCAAAAAACAGCTTGTCAAGTCCCTTCTTGGTAAGCTGCTCAAGGAGTCTGCCACTTTCGATAAATAGCTCAACCGCACCGCCCACGCTTCCGCCAAGCACCTGCGAAAGACTCTTTATCGGCGCGCTTTCCCTTGCAAGGTGCGCGGCAATCATTACGTCAAAAAAGTTTTTATTGTCAAAGCCGTATGCTTTTGAGAGCGACTTAAAGTCGTAGCATATGAGCTGCTTTCCTTTTGCCGCGCTACGTACTGCCTCGATTGCCTCGTCAAAATACATTCCGTCGCCAAACAAATCCTCGGCGCAGCCCACCACGTATTCCGTCTTGTCATCAACCGCGAATGCGATATTTTGGTCTATGACAAGCGCGACCTTATCGCCACTCATCGCGCTTTTTATCTCGTCTGCCGATTTGAGATTGACAACGTTCTTTTCTACAACGATTGCTTCAATGCCGCCCTCTTCAAACGTCATTCTGTTTGCAAGCGAGGATATCTCAAGTTCAGCGAGCTTTGCCTTGACCTCCTGTGAATACACTGGCGTAAACACTATGTCGTCAAGCGTACACTCAACGGGTACGTCCGTTTTGATGATTGCAAGCTTGCGGCTTAGCAGTGCGGACTCGCGCCCGTTTTGCACCTTTTCACCAAGCTTGCCCTTAAGCTCTCCAGCATGTGCAAGAACCTCGTCAAGCGAGCCGTACTCTGCAAGAAGCTGCTTTGCCGTCTTTTCGCCAACGCCAGCAATGCCTGGAATATTGTCAGACGCATCACCCATAAGCGCCTTATAGTCTATAAACTGCGATGTGGTAAAGCCGTCCTGAAGAAGCCTGTCCACGTCGTATATCTCTATTTCCGTAACGCCCTTTTTTGTCCAGAACACGCGCGTTGTAGGACTTACAAGCTGAAAGCTGTCGCGGTCGCCAGTTACGATTATGCACTCGTCATCAAAGCGATTTGAAAGCGTGCCGAGTATGTCGTCGCCCTCGTAGCCCTGCAAGCTCACAATCTTTATGCCCATAGCCGTTATAAGGCTTTTGAGAGGTTCTACCTGCTGCCTCAACTCCTCGTCCATAGGCTTGCGCGTAGCCTTGTATCCGTCATACATCTCGTGGCGGAACGTAGGACCGCGCAGGTCAAAAGCCGCGGCAATATGCGTAGGCTTCTGCTCCTTGATGAGCCTTAGCAATATGTTCAAAAAGCCGTATATCGCACCCGTATACTGCCCCGTTGTAGTTTTAAGATTTGGCAACGCGTGATATGCGCGGTGCATAAGACTGTTGGAGTCCAAAAGCAAAACTTTATTCTTTGACATACTGACCTGCTTTTATTTATAGATTTAATATATCTATATATAATTTATATATATTATTATAACAATAAACCTTGCATAATACAAATGTTATTTATTTGGATATTTCATATACAATTNTAGTGAANTGTAAAATCGNGNTATNNNGATGNANNNCGCACACTGCGTGTGTTAGNAACTTNGACAATTCCCTCAACCATTATAGTGAANTGTAAAATCGAGATATCTGGATGCAGAACGCACACTGCGTGTGTTAGGAACTTNGACAATTCNCTCAACNATTATAGTGAAATGTAAAATCGCGATATTTGCATTCAGACGAGGAAAAGCCCCATTGACAGCAAGCCTAACGTATATACAATACGTGACTTGATGGCAATGGGGCTTTGACAAAGTATCAATGCACAATAGCGCGATTTTACTCCTCGCCGTGGAGATGGCGGATTAAGTTATAATCCAACGTATACGTCGAATGCGGCGTCANGGTTGACGTATTCTTGTAGTTGTAGAAGGTGATGGAGAAACCCTGCAGAATTTTTTCATAGGTATTGGTTTCGCNGTCGCTGCTCTCGGCATTCATGTCCATAGTGCAGAGTCCATCGACGTTCATTTTTTCGTCCTCACAGCTTANGTCAAGGAATGTGCGCTCATCCATTATTGCCTGTCCCATTGAAATACCCGTGCAGATAAAGCCCATNTGGAAGTAGAAGGNTTGCTCGCTTTCCGACCAATAACGCACGTCTTTCAAAAGGGAATTCGTTGTAAGAATTTTTTCAGACGCACGAGCGATAATGACGTTGACANCCTCNGCACCGCTGCCATCAATTTGAATGAGTGCGGAATTCTTGCAGTTGTGCCAGTTGTAGATGTCAATAAAGCCAGTTTGTCTTACCGTCGTATTGATNCCTTTTTCCGCAAAGTTTTCAATGAAGAACTGTGCGTTTCTAAGTTCAGCCTCAACNTCAGTTTCNCCCTCTCNCTTGTTTACGAATCTAAGCTCCTTGGAGTCTGTCAGCGTAACTCTTTCGTAGGAGAACGAGCCGACCGACTGCAGGCAGTTTGAGTAGACNCAGTTGTTGAGATTAAGATGTGTAAACGATATACCCGTCNCCCACTCCTGCTCTACGTTGTCCCAGTAGTCGCTGACGCGCAGAGGCACGTACATAGAAACAGTGCTGACGTTGCGNACAATNACGCCGTCGAGGGTCAAATCCGATGAGAACGAACCTATCGCCTGTCTTGCATTTTCGACTATGCAATATTCTACTCTGATATTCTCAAGGTGGAAGTTGTAATGGCTCTCACCGTTGTAAACGTCAANACACTTGCCNCTGAAGCCGTCCGTATCGCTCGCATCCAAATTGCCCGAGCTGTCAATGGTATTTGCCCTTAGCGTGAGGTTGCTGACGGTAACGTTGCTCCACATTATGCGGAATAGCGCGGCGTCCTTTGAAAGCTGTTGCTTTTCTGCGGAAAGCAATCCGTTGTTGCCGTACACGTCGCCGTGAAGCTTGACGGTGTCGCCCTCTCCCATATCAATTGGCAAGCCTCTTGGACTAAACTCATATTCGATGACTGTACTTGTATCAGCCGCATTCAAATCGGTATTCTTTGCAAAACAGATTGCATAGCATCTCTCGCTTGATTTGGAGGTGTACATTCTGTACGGAAAACCCTTTTCGGCTTCAACGTCTCCAAACAAAAGCTTGGAATCNTTCAAGTTGNCCTCAAGATANGCATAAGCCTCCTGGTCGGCACTTGCCTGTCTTAGCTCCACCATGTTTGAAACCTCNACGCCGTAAACTGCCTTNATNTCAACCTCGCCCGTGACGTATTTCAATACGCTCTCNTACTTNGGATATTTTGCAGTTACGCGCACCTTNATNGTTTGCTTACCCTTGCCCTCAAGCGCNGTGGGATTGAATATAAGTNTGTTTGCAACGGNATCATCAAATGAGGCGTACTCGGAGCCTTCCACAATCTCAAAGTTGTATGCGCCGTAGAATACCGCGAGCGCAACGTCATATGCAAGCTCGCTTACATACTTGCTTTCGTCGTATACGGGTGCGCCGATGATGTGGATAAGCACACTGTTTGCCTCTTTGGCGTTTGAAACCTCAGCGTCNATATACTTTTCAGCNGCAAACACNGTTTCACGCGCNATGCCAACCGCAAGCGAAGCATTGGTGGTAGCAAGCTGCATTGACACGACCTTTTCCTGNACGTTGAGATATAGGCTTGTGCTGCTGCCGCCGCGAGTGGCGGTTATCATAACAAGNCCGCTCGACACTGCGGATACTTCGCCGTTTTCAATCTTTGCNATGCTCTCGTCAGAAATTGTCCAAGNTACNTTNTCGGGAGTGCCGCNCTTGAGCATATCCGCCCAAACCNCNCTCAGCTTGAGAGTAAGTCCNCTTACCTCAAACACGTATCCGTTTTGCGCGTCGTAAACACTCGCATTTGCAATTGCGATTGCATTTTCATCACAGANGTTGATTGTAAGCGCGTCATTGCCAAGCAGTATCTTGGCACTGCCCTGTTCAGCCGTCACAGTGACGGTNTTTCCGCTTATCGTGCAGCCCTCCGTGCCTGTCACNTCNCCCGCATTTACGCCTATTTCTTCAAGAGTAAAGGTTGTTTTTGAGGTTGTGAGATTTTTTCCGAACTTGCNNACGCTTGACCTTACNGAAATGCGGTAGACCTCGCTTGTCACAAACTCGTTTTCATTGGAGTGCTTGTTTGCCTCCATCGTGATGTTTGCCTCGCCTACGCCGCGCGCCGTAACCGTGCCGTTTGCGTCAACGGTTGCNACAGACTCGTTGTCNCTGTGCCAACGCGTTGCGCTTACGATACTGCTCATCGGGTGATACTTTGCACCAAGGCGTATGGACTCGCCNACTTCAACCGTACCGCTGTTTGNGCCGCTTGANTCCACGACAGTCGCGCTTATCACGTCATAGCCGACTGCGATGATGCTGAGCGTTCTTGATATATGCGCAACCTGTACGGTCATCTCAAAACGGCAGAAGGAGTTTATCTGAAATCTGCCCGTCGTACTGCTGTCAGTCTGATTACCGTTTGTATCGACAAGCATAACGGGAGGCAAAACCTCAACGGAGGAAGCACCGTTTTTGTAAGCCTCGTATCTCTGCTCGTAGTCGTCGTCCATGCAGGTCACGTCGCCCGAAATACGCCAATCTATCGTATATTCGTTTGCGCGCTCGGGGAAAATCACAATATCGATATAGTCGGACAAATCATATACGCTCGTCTTTTCAGCGGTATTCTTTGGAAACTCAAGCTGAAGACTGGTTGCATTCAC
>JAAVHW010000039.1 GCA_014799525.1 Clostridiales bacterium
TTACGGAGCGCAATCTCCCAGTGGAAAATTACTATTTGTTTGCCTCATCAAAAAGCGCAGGCAAGTGCGTAAGCTTTATGGGCAAGCCGCACAAGGTGATAGAACTGAACGAAGCAAACGTAAGGGCGCTTTCGGGCAAGATAGATTTTGCGCTATTTTCGGCAGGCGCAGGCGTGTCAAGGGATTATGCGCCAATATTTGTCGAAGCAGGAGCTACGGTTGTGGACAACAGCTCGCAGTGGAGAATGTATGACGACGTTCCCCTTGTCGTACCCGAGGTAAATCCCGAGGATATAAATTGGAGCAAGGGTATAATCGCAAATCCTAACTGCTCGACAATACAGGCAGTCGTTGCACTCAAGCCGCTGCTTGACACCTTCGGCATAAAGCGCGTCGTGCACTCCACCTATCAAGCCGTATCGGGCGCGGGAGTGTCGGGCTACTCCGACCTTGAAAACGGCGTAAAAGGCGAAGCTCCAAAAAAATTTCCCTATCCTATCGCGTACAACGTGCTGCCGCACATAGACGTGTTTATGGAGGACGGCTATACGAAGGAGGAATGGAAGATGATTGCCGAAACGCGCAAGATTCTGCACCGTCCAGACCTCAAGGTTACGGCAACGACCGTGCGCGTACCAGTGTACTACGGTCACAGCGAATCTATAAATATCGAGTTTGAAAAGCCGTGTACGCGTGAAGATATTTTTGACGCGCTTAGCAACAGGGACGGACTTATCGTGACGGACGACGTGAAGAACAACGTATATCCTATGCCAATACTCTGCGAGGATAAGGACGAGGTTTTTGTTGGGCGTATCCGCATTGACGACAGCGTGCCGAGCGGCGCAAATATATGGGTTGTCGCCGACAATATAAGAAAGGGCGCGGCAACCAACGCCGTACAGATTGTCGAGCTGCTCATTAAAAAAGCATTGGAGGACTAAATGATTTTCAGAGGCGTAGCGACTGCACTTATCACACCGTTTATAGACGGCAATATCGACGAAATAGGCTTTGAGAAATTGCTGGATTATCAGCTTGCAAGCGGCGTTGACGCCGTCGTCGTACTCGGCACTACGGGCGAGCCTGCCACTATGTCGCAGGAGGAAAAAGAGCTTGCAATAACAATTGCAGTAAGCAAGCTTAAGGGCAAAATTCCCGTCATAGTCGGCGCAGGCTCAAACAGCACTGCCGCCGCCGTCAAGTCGTGCGAGCTTGCCGAAAAGATAGGTGCGGACGGACTGCTTGTCGTCACGCCATACTACAACAAATGCACGCAATCGGGGCTTATACACCACTACTCCAACATTGCCACGGCTACAAGTCTGCCGATAATTTGCTACAACGTTCCCTCGCGAACAGGCGTAAATATGCTGCCGTCCACCTTCTCGAAGCTTGCCGATATCCCAAATATCGTAGGCATAAAGGAAGCAAGCGGCAATATGGAACAGATTATGGAATATATTCGCCTCACCACTGGCAGAGCTACGGTGTACAGCGGCGACGACAGTCTTACAATCCCTACCATGGCAATGGGCGGCGAAGGCGTGATAAGCGTTGCAAGCAACGTGTGCGCGGAATACGTCACCGCAATGACTCGCGCGTTTATGAGCGGCGACCTGCAAAAAGCAAGCGTAATGCAAAGGGATATGCTTCCGCTCGTGCGCGCCCTGTTCTCCGAGGTGAACCCAATCCCCGTCAAATACGCCGCCTATCTTAAAGGCTTTTGCGATGGAAGTCTGCGCCTGCCACTCACAGAGATAAGTGAGGAGAATGCACGCAAACTTGAAGAATTGATAGGAAAGTATTAACACACTTCGTGTGGTTGAAAAATAAATTTATATGAGAAAATAAATCTATTATAGTGGAATAAAAAATCGCGATAATGAGATGCAGAACGCGAAAGTGCCGCCTGCTTGACAAGCCTAATGTATACGTAATACATGACTTGGCAGGCAGGCGGCACTGACAAAGTTATGCGCTCATTAGCGCGATTTTTTTATTGGAGCTCGGAGAAGTACTTGATTGTACGCACCATCTGGCTCGTATAGCTGTTCTCGTTGTCGTACCAGGAAACAACCTGTACTTGGGTGAGGCCGTTGCCGATAGGAGCAACCATGGTTTGCGTTGCATCGAAGATTGAGCCGTAGGTGCTGCCGATGATGTCGCTTGAAACAATCTGGTCGGTGTTGTAAGCATAGGACTCGGTTGCAGCAGCCTTCATTGCCGCGTTGATGCCATCAACAGTTGCTTCGCCCTCAACTACTGCTACGAGGATTGTCGTAGAACCAGTGGGGGTGGGAACACGCTGAGCAGAACCAATGAGCTTGCCGTTGAGCTCGGGGATAACAAGACCGATTGCCTTTGCTGCGCCCGTGCTGTTTGGAACGATGTTGCAAGCAGCAGCTCTTGAACGACGGAGGTCGCCCTTTCTCTGCGGTCCGTCAAGAGGCATCTGGTCGCCAGTGTATGCGTGAACAGTGGTCATGATACCGGACTTGATGGGCATATAGTCGTTGAGTGCCTTTGCCATAGGAGCGAGGCAGTTTGTCGTGCAGCTTGCGGCAGAAATGATGTTGTCGCTTGCCTTCAACGTGGTGTGATTGACATTGTAAACGATTGTGGGGAGGTCATTGCCTGCAGGAGCAGAGATGACAACCTTACGAGCACCAGCATCGATGTGAGCCTGTGCCTTTGCCTTTGAGGTATAGAAGCCTGTGCACTCGAGCACGACGTCTACGCCAAGCTTGCCCCAAGGAAGCTCTGCAGCTTTTGCCTTTGCATAGATGGTAATCTTCTTGCCATCGACGACGATGTAACCGTCTTCCTTGACAGTGCCGTCCTCGTTGAGTACAGCCTCACAGCTCTCGACTGTGTGGTTGTTTGCATAGTTGCCCTGCGTCGAATCGTACTTCAAGAGATGAGCAAGCATCTTGGGGCTTGTCAAATCGTTGATAGCGACGACTTCGTAGCCCTCTGCGCCGAACATCTGTCTGAACGCAAGACGGCCGATACGACCAAAACCGTTGATAGCGACTTTTACGTTTGCCATAATAATTATTCCTCCAATAGGTTATCAATATTGCGACTTTTTCAGTCGTGACTATTTTACAATTATTAGAAAAAATAAGCAAGTAGTTTTGATAAAAAAGTATCGATTTATAGATTGATTATCAAATTATGATAGTAAGACAACAATTGCCACACTTCGTGTGTCTGAAATTCAGATATATCCTATCCCATTTTAGTGAATGGTAAAGTTGAGATATTGAGATGAAGAGCGCACGCTTCGCGTGGTTGACTCTTTATTGCCCTCTCAAATCTATATAGAAAAAGGTAAAATTGCGATAATGAGATGCAGAACGCGAAAGTGCCGCTTGTTTGGCAAGCCTAATGTATACGTAATACATGACTTGACATACAAGCGGCACTGACAAAGTTATGCGCTCATTAGCGCGAGTTTACACTGGTTCAAAGTCAGCAACACCATGCTTACACAACGGACACACATAATCCTCGGGCAACTCGTCACCCTCGTAGACGTAGCCGCAGACTTTGCAGACCCAGCCTTTCTTGCCCTCGGTTTGAGGACGGGGCTTGACGTTGTTTTGATAATAGGTGTAGGTCATGGTTTCGGTGGGTTCTATGACGCGGGACTCGGTGACGGTGCAGACAAACATACCGTGCGTGTCGAGGTCGATATAGCGCTCCACTTTGAGCGACATGAATGAGTTGATGTATCTGCTGAGGAACACAACGCCGTTGTCGGAGCGCAGGAGCTGCTCCTCACCCTTAAACTTATCCGTATCTCTGCCGCTATGGAAGCCGAACTGCTCAAATACGGAGAACGGCGCTTCGGTTGACAGGCAGTTGACGTTGAGCACGCCCGTCTTTTTGATAATCTCGTGAGAATAGTTCGCCTTGTTTATCGCAACGCCGATACGGTTTGGCGAATTGGTGAGCTGCGTCACGGTGTTGACGATAAGACCGTTGTCCTTATCTCCGTCCTTAGAAGTGACGACGTACAAGCCGTAGCCAATCTTGAAGAGTGCAGTGAGGTCGTTTTTATCCGCCGCCTCGGAACGCGCAACATAGTCCCTGCAAAGCTCTTTTGCAAGCGCGTCAATCTGCGCCGTTGACTCGTCGTTGAGTGCGGAAAGTATGCGCACCGTATTCTCTGCATACGTGAGATTTTTGCAGCCCTCGAGCAAGCCCTTCATCACCTTTGTAGCGAGAGGCGCCCAGCTTCCGTTTTCGATAAACGCTACGTGACGGTTCTGGAAATTGCGCTCGGTGAGGTGGTTGATAAACTCTCTCATGAACGGGAATATTTCCGCATTGTACGTAGTGGTTGCAAGCACAATTTTGCTGTACTTGAACGCGTCCTCGACTGCCTCCGCCATATCGTCGCGAGCGAGGTCAAACATTGCAACATGCTCACAGCCGTTTTGTTTGAGCTTTTCTGCAAGCAGTTCAACCGCCGCCTTGGTGTGACCGTAGACGGAAGTATAGGCAATCACTATGCCGTCCTTCTCTGCTTGATATGATGACCAGGTGTTGTACAGATTGAGGTAGTAGCCAAGGTTTTCAGTGAGAATGGGTCCATGCAAGGGGCAGATAATCTGAATATCGAGTCCCGCCGCCTTTTTGAGCAACGCCTGCACCTGTGCGCCGTACTTGCCGACTATGCCGAAATAGTAGCGTCTTGCCTCGCAAGCCCAGTCCTCGTCAACGTCGAGTGCGCCGAACTTGCCAAAGCCGTCTGCCGAGAACAGCACCTTATCCGTTGAATCGTACGTTACGATGACCTCGGGCCAGTGCACCATAGGCGCGGTGACAAAGGTGAGATTATGCTTGCCGAGCGAAAGCGTGCTGCCCTCGCCTACGACTATTCTGCGCTCTGCGAAGTCCGTGCCAAAGAAGTTTTTCATCATAGCAAACGCCTTCGCTGATGAAACAACCGTAGCGGTCGGATACGCCTGCGCGAACTTTACTATATTTGCGGAGTGGTCGGGCTCCATGTGCTGAACGATGAGATAATCGGGCTTTCTTCCGCCGAGTACGCCCGCAATATTTTGAAGCCACTGCTCGCCGAAGCGCGCGTCCACGGTGTCGAACACCGCAATCTTGCTGTCCATAACCACATAGGAATTGTACGCCATTCCGTTTTCAACGACGTACTGACCTTCAAACAAATCTACGTCATGGTCGTTTACGCCAACATACTTGATATCTTGAGTGATATTCATATATTCCTCCAAAATTTTTTTCGCCAAAAGTATAACACAGCAAAAACTTGTTTTCAATAATATTGTTTAAATAAGGTTGCATTTTTCTTTGAATAAGTTATAATAATATAAAAGAGGTGTTCCACCACCGTATAAGTGAGGACTATAAAAGAGGTGTTCCACCGCCATACAAGTGAGGACTATAAAAAGTAAGTGGGGAAAATCCCCACTTATTTTTGTAATTATGTAAAATATATATCTTATAATATATCTATATAAAACCTTATTGCTTGCGTCAGCAAACTTATAGGAGATTTTAAAGCTTATCTCTTCACATACCCTCGCTACTGTGCTAAAATACACTCGTCACATACGCTGAACGTTTGCTCAACTATTTTAATGGGAGGACTATATGAATACGCCTATCAAACGACGCTTGCAGCTTTTGTCGCTGTGCATTATCGCTCTGCTCCTTGTCATCTGTATGGCAACACTGTTTGTTGCTTGCAACAATACGAACGATAATCGCAATGCTAACCGCAACAGCACTACTCTTATAGACCATATCGAGCACTTCACTGGCGATATTATTTTAGACCATGTTGACGCTTGTACGTACGAGTTTTCAGGATATTTATTTAGTTCTGAAAGCGCGTTATACTCATCATATAGCGATACGTACGGTGAAGGGATATATGCCTTTTATAAAATATTTAACATAGCAAACCTATCATACGTTGCATTTTACGACAGCTCTGAACACGCAAGCGACGCATATCAACGCCATGCAAACGGTTTTACGGTTAATGGCGAGCACCCCAACCTCTCTTTAAGAGGAAACGTTATTGTGACAAACGGTGAATATTATGACTCTATGATGTCATCTACCGTTTCAACAGAATTCACGTCATCAAATCTGCATAAAACAACAAAAAATATAATCAATTCCGTTTTGAACGAAAACGACTATGACAATATTTATTTTGCAAATTTTCACAAATCATTAAACGGCGAGCTGTCTTCTTCGTTTGGATTGTACAAAACTCCTCTGATTGGCAACTGCGCGGAGCGATATTGCGTGTCTACCTATAATGGGAATGATGCCGAAAGTTCATTCGGATATAACATAAAGGAAATACAAAATCAGATAGGAACCGAATACTCCGATGACAGCTTTGCAAAGATTGAAGATGACGTAGTGCTCATTAGCACAAAACCAAAGCTCGGATTTAGATTTGAATATCTGGGCATTTATGGATTTGCTGTCACAAACTATTATTACGATACCGAGAATAATCATGCAGTCATTCCAAGCGACTACGGCGGCAGACCTGTGATAGAGATTGGCGCATCGGCTTTTAGCGGCAACGGTCTTACAAGCGTGACCATCCCTGCAACCGTCGAACGCATTAGCACAAGCGCATTTATAAATTGCCCTACTCTGAAAAGTGTAGCCGTGGCGGAAGGCAACCCATTCTACTTCAGTGCAGGAAACTGTATTATTGAAACCGGACACCAACAAACATTGATTATAGGCTTTGCAAACAGTATTATTCCAACCGACGGGAGAGTAGCACGAATTGGAGACTACGCTTTTCAAGATTGCAAAGACCTTAAAACTATAACCATTCCAAGAGGCGTTACTTATATCGGTATGTCCGCTTTCATCCGTTGCAAAGGCCTTACGAGCATCTATATCCCCAACAGCGTAACAGCCATTGAAACAGACGCATTCAAAGATTGTCACAACCTTGAAAAAATCAATTTCGGCGGAACAATGGAAAAGTGGAAAGCGATTTCAAAATGGCAGCATACTTGGGATTTGGCTGAGGATTTCGTCGTACATTGCGCGGACGGCACTTTGGATAAGGACGGCAATGAAATTTAATTTGCTTATCGTTATACATACAAGCGAATATTTCACTAAACTCTTATAAGGAAATGCAAAATTGCGATATTTGCATTCAGACAAGGCAAAAGCCTTTTCGCGAACCGCCTAACGTATAAATAATACGTGACGGTGAGGGAAAAGGCTTTTAACGCAGTATCAGCGCAAACAGCGCTTGTTACTCAGATTGGATTACGGCAGAAGCTCCA
>JAAVHW010000040.1 GCA_014799525.1 Clostridiales bacterium
ACAAATACAAGGTAGCCGTCCTGTGTGACAGGCGAGCCTTGCGTGTATGTGGTTTCAATCGTAATGACATTGTGCAACAGAGCAACGGTATCGTCATACTTGAAGCCGCTTGCCGTGTATTTGAAGTCTTCTGGCACCTCCGCGCCGAACTCTATCGGCTTATGTTCTGAAATGGTAACTGTCAAGGTCGCTTTGCTTACTGTGAGTGTGTTTTCAGTTGCAATCTCATACTTCTCTGAAGAAAGTCCGTTTATGCGAAGCGCAAATACACCTGCCGCAGGATTGTGCTCATACTCGCAGTCGATTGAAAGCTCGCCCTGCACTGCGTCCTCAAACGTATCGCCGTCAATCAAGCCGTCAACTGATGACACCGTGTACGCTGGCATGGCGTCGCCGTAGGTTATTGTAAAGTCGCCAGCAAAGTTTATGCGAAGCACGGGCTTCGTCGGCGTGGGTGTGGTTTGCGTTTCATTTATGACAAACTTATAAGACGTTGATACGGTGACGTAATTTTCTCTTGCAATGCGCACGTATACGTCGTATTCGCCGATTTCCGTAAACGTAGGCACGGTTGCGGAGTAGCTTTCTCCGTCTAATGAATATTCTATATCGCACATGCTTGTTGCAACTGTCACGCCCACGCTATGTGCCTGTCTGTCATAATTTACGGCTTGAGGGAGAGCGTACAGTATTTCGGCTGGGGCTATCCGTGCAGTGACGTTGTAAATTACAATATAGTTTGCCGTGACAATTCTGCTCGGGCTGTTTTCGTTTACAATCGATATATTATAAATACTTATATTATTAGGATACGTATAGCTGCCTGCATCTGCATCAAACGTAGCCGCCGTAAAGTATAGCGTATGCCCTTTCAGCAGTCCGTCAGTTTCAATAAAGTCCTTGCTTGCGCGGTTGCCGTCATAGGTCTTGTTGATTGTGCCGTTTATAGAGATTGCTTTCTTTTGTACGGCTATGTCAAACGTGACGTCGTCGCCGTTTGCATCCTTTACGACATAATTGTCCGCGTCGAAACCGAGAGTGGCAAAATATTTGCCTGCGTCGTCGCCTGCGGCGTAGTTGGTGTTTGCAATCGCTACGCTCTTTACAACGCTTGCCGTATCGTCATACTTAAAGCCGTCATACGTCACGTCAAACGTAGAGGGGAGGCTGTCGCCAAACGTAAGATTCAAATTAGGCGTGGAAGCCGTCAGCGTAGCCTTTTCAACCGTCACGACTATATCCGACGAGTTTTTCGCTGTCGCCGTGTCGCCGTTGACGCTTGTCGAGGCGGTTAAGATGAGGGTGATTGTATGATTGCCAGCGCTAAGCCCCGTAAGCTGGAGAGTCCTTTCAGTGCTTATGACGGTGCCGCCATATCTCCATGCATAGGAGTACGTAATGCCTGCGTAATTCTGCGAAGAGGCAGGGGTAAGCGTAAGCCTGTCACCATAGACGATAGACTTTGCGCCGCTCACGTTTGGTATAACGGGAGTTGCAGGCGACCAATATGCATAGTACGTCGTTTCGCCGTCAAAGAGGTCGGACGCGCTGTAGTCCTTGCCGTCCGCAGTTTTCCATTTGAAGAATACGTGTCCAGCCTTGCTTGGAGCTGACGGGCAGGGGATAGCCGTACCCGACTTACCCTTATATGTTGCCACAACCTTTGCGCTGTCGCTCTTTGAGTCCATAAACACCGCTTGACTGTCCGCCTTGACGACGTTTGCAAACAAATTCATAGTTTGCGTTACGTTTGTATAATCGCCGCCATTCCAGCCGTCAACCACGTCGCCGTCGGGGAGTAGGTTCACGTACTTCTCATACTCGGGCGGAGTCGCCGCCTGACCATGCAAAACGGTTTCGATATGCACCTGCTGTCCGTTTACGTAAAACGTGACGGTGTATCTATGAGCTTCCCACTGCGCGTACAGCGACATATTGTCGCTAAGCGACTCATAGGGCGTATTGCCGTCCTCGTCCAAGGTCCAGCCCAAAAACGTGTAGCCCTCGCGCGTAGGAGTGAACGGCGTTTCGTCTGCCTTCATGGTTTTGACTTCCGTCTTGCCGCTGCCGTCGTTTAGGTGGAAGGTGACGGAAACGTCGTTGTTTGTGTCTTGGGGCTTGTGGCATGCGGCAAGTATACATATACTTGTCGTAAGCAACACAATCAAGATGAGTACGGTGTACAGTTTTTTGAAATTAGCGTGGCGCATAATATCTCCTGATACGTTACTTTTGTTTTTATATATAACTACACATCGCGCGTATAGTCGTATACGCGCAAAATATGAGCTTTATTGATGTGTTTTGTATAGATAAACATCTATTTTTGCAATCTTGCTTGTTCTGTCGTGCCTATGCTTGCTTTTATGCGTTTTGCGAGTTATAGCTATACTCGCTTGTAGCGTCAAACATAACGAAGCGGAAGTCGCCTGCGCCTGCAGCGAGTGGCAGCAGCGAGCCCTGCTGCTGTAGGTTCCTATCCGACGAGTTTGTCAGAATGGAGAGATTTACAACATACTCGTTCATTTTCTCAAACGTATATTCCGACGTGTCGAGTATGGAGTAGTTCTTTCCACCGCCGTAGAAGGCTATGCCGCCATGCGCGTATGAGGTGTTGCCGTTGGTTGCAAGGAGCTTTGCATATTCCTCGCCGCCGAACTCCTGCACGGCTTTGAGCATTTCCGCTATGTTCAGAGAGAGGAATGACAGCGAATCTCTGTGCGCGTCTGACTCTATCAGCGTGGAGCTGTCAATGGACGTCACTTCCTTCCAGTCGGCAAGCACGACCTTGCCAACAAGACGGAGAAGTGCGGGATAGCTCGTTGCGGCAAGGTTTTGCCAGCCATCGAGGTGGAATATCTCATCTCCTGCGAGCATAGGTCCTGCAAAGTGACTTTCTACGCCAATCGCAAACAAGCCGCTTGTGCGCAGGGTGCTGTCCTTGAGCGTGACCTCTGTAAGCACGTAGTTGGTCGTAAAGAACTCATCGTTTATATAATCGTCGCAAGCAGAGGAGTTGCTGTTTGTATACTCGTTTCCGTTTGCGTCAAGCAAAGACGGCGCAGGCTCATTGAGCGTACCGCGAATTGCGCGGTTGGTGCCTGTTTTAAGCAGGAACTCCCTTGCGTTTTGCAAAATGCAGCCGTCCACTGTTACGTGCATCTTTTCCGCCCATACGTTCACGTCGCTGTCGCTTTCTACGCCGTATCTGCCAAATGCGCGAAGCACCGTTCTGCCATTCATAACGCGCGAGTTTTTGACGGTTGCGTCTGACATAATTTCAAGCGTAGTACCCATGTTGTTGAGTAGGGATAGGTTTATGCTTCCGTCGTCATAAAGCGTTTGGTCGTCACAGCCCTTGAGCACGGTGTTGTCAATAGTCACTCCGTCCGTGCGCACGAGGAAAACTATATTATCCTGCGCCTTGACCGCCGCGAGCTTAATTCCGTTAGAGCTCGTTGCAACAAAGTCGAGCGGTCCTTTGAACAGTGCAAAGTCATACGGCTTGTCGGTTGCGTCAAGGATATTTACGATATATTCCGCATTTATCATATGCCCGTTGCCGTAGAGGTCTGCGGTGATGTCAAGGCAGTATCTGACGGTGGGCTGAGCGTAACCGATGTTTGCATAGTACGTCCAATCTGCCGTCGTATTTATTTCATCAGTGTAGGCAAGCAGCTTTTCGCGCATTTGCTCGTCGCTATATTTTGGCGTACGCGCGCCGCTTGAGCTTACGTCAAAGAGTTGTTCGCCAAGGTAAATATCCTTTTCAAGCACGGCGGCACGGCAATTTTTGTATGCCGCGCGAAGTCCCTCGTCGTTTGACACGAGTACGCCGTCCACCGCAGTAAACGTGAGTGTTGCGTCATTTATGCCAAACAGGTACGCGTATTTCCACGTTGCTGTGATTGTCACAATTCCTGTGCCGTGCGCCTCTATATACACTGCGTTCTGGTCGCAGAAAACGGTTGCGAGGTTTTTATCTGATGAAGAGAACTCAATATCTTCAATCAATGCAGAGCTGTCGCCCTTGTCGTATGCACGGAATTTGGCTATATATGTGTTTTTCTCAAACGCGCCATTGTCATAGCGGTGGCTTGCCACTGCAAGACTTCCCATGCCGTAGGTGTCCGCATTTTCCGCAAACAGGAGAGAGGAGTAGCCTTGCATGGAGATGAGCGTTCTCGTCTCCGCTCCCGAAGCTATGATGCCGCCTTCCTCGTCGAAGGACGTCCAGCTTAGCGTAAGCATAGTTTCGCCTACACCGACAGCCTTTATAAAGCATGCGTCGCCGCTTGCCGACGAGATTTCAAATATTGAACCGCCGTCAACGCTCCAAGTGTACAGCACGCGCGAGTCGTAGGGTTCTATTGATGCGACAAGTCTGATTGTAGAGTCGGCGGCGGCATAAATATCGCCTCTGCCGCCAATCGAGGTCGGGGAGTATATTGATACGTTGAAGTCGGCGTAGTCCACAAAGAAGCCGTACTGCTTGCCGTCAACGTACAGCGTATACGGAACGGATGTGGGCGTGGTGTACACCTTAGATAAATGCATTGTGACGTAAAACGCGTTGTCTACGCCCTCCGCCTTTGTCACGCTAAACGAGTTGAGTCCGTCAAGTGCACTGACAATTATAGAGCTTTGGTCGATTGCTTTTGCTGACTGCACACTGAACGTGACGGAATTTTTTCTTAGCGAAGAGGATATGCGCACCTGAGAATTTGCGATGTCGCTACCGTCTATTGTCACCGCTCCAGACGGGAGAACGGTTACGGCTATCGTCTTTTTGATGACAGAGGTTGTGCTTTGTACGGACATCGTTACGGTAGCCATTCCACCAAACCTTGCGATAAACGCTCCATTTGAGCCGTTAAAGTCCANGATTGTGGGATTATCNCACTNAAAGCTCGCATGCGCNGTGAATATTGTTGAGGGGAAGTAGCTGCCGCTCAANGTATAGCGNCCGCTTGAAAGCGTNACGGTGTAATCNGTTTCCGTGCCTACGCTAAGCCCAAAGGTGTTGCCTGCCTTGTCTGAAATGACGGGGGTGAAGTTTGTTGCTCCGCTTGCCGTTACGTTGAACATTACGCTGTCTGAATGGTTGCCGTCGCGGCTTGTNTAAGTCAGCTTTGCCTGACCTATGCCGTGCAGACGGAACGCGCCGTCATTGTCACGCGTGACAACGTCNCTGCATTCATTGCCGTCCGTATCGGTTATGGAGAGAGTATATTCTCTGTTTTTTGCCGCCANCGGTTGAACCTCTACGCCGAGGTCGGATTCGTACATGGGCGAATTGTAGTCCGCAAGGTCAAGGGTGAACACNCCGTCATTTCCCTTGTTTGTTATCACCAATCCCGTTGCAGGGATATCTGCGGATATGCGCGCAATTCCCGTTATCGCAAACAGCGCGACAAGNAGAATGAGCGGAAGTACAACGATAAGGGCGGTGACAAGCTTTTTCATTTTAGCCCTCCGAGTCGAGATTTGCGTAAACCTTTTTGAGGTTTACAAAGAAGAACGCCGCGGCCCCTGCAAGCAGAGCAAGCGGAACGCACAGCGCGTACGCGTATGCGGCGGATTTGTCGGTTGAAATTTCCGTGCCGCNGATAAGNCCGCGGATTGTGTTTTGCATAAGCAGCATTCCAATNGCAAAGCACATTATAAGTCCGACGAGTATGATTATTGATACGGTTGAGTTTGTTTCCTTAATCTCNCCGTCGTCTGTGCGCGAGAAGTGCGGATGATTGAGGTCAAGCCTCGTGGCAAACGCAATTTGCGCCACTGCAAATATTGTTGCCGAGATAAAGGTAATCACCGCGTCNCCTGCGCCCTCGAGTCCGCTTGCCGCAAGCGTGATACAGGCNGCGAGTATGCTAAGCTCGGACACGATGCCGCTAAANAGCATNTTTGCAGAGAGTATCTGCGCTGGCGAGTACGGCAGAGTTTTTTGCGCCATGCTCATATATCCGTCTCGGCTTATGCTNGTGGAGCAGAACGTATTTGTGAGCGAGCTGTAAAGCAGCACGATAAACGTACACAGCTCAAAGTCAAAGCGCACGTTGCCAAGCAGACCGCCAAGAAATTCCGTGCCTAAGTTTGCCGAGCAGTACGCCATAAGCGGCATAACGATNGCGGTTGCAAAGTACATATACGCATAGCTCGGGGTGCGAAGTACGGTGATNAATTCCTTTACAATAAGGTTGCCAAAGCGGCTGCGCTTTTGAAAGCGATAGCCCTCGNGCTTTATATGCGGAATATGCACGCTTATTCCCGTCTGGGTTACGCGCACGAAAACCTTGTGTATGACAAGCAAGCCCACTGCCGCGGACACTATGAGTATGGCAAGCAGTATGCCGATATTTTTGCCGACGTCCTTGCCGAGCATAATTCCTGCGATAAGGTTTGCNGGGTAGTCGTAAGCGGCGAAGTTATTTATGTTTGTCATCACGCGCTCATTAAAAAGACTCGCTATCTTGCCAGAGCCTATAAGCCCNTGCGCAATGGTGAANGCNTAGTTNTACAAAAGACAAAAGCCGATAAGCACAACCGTCATCGCCGCAAAGGAGAGCAGATAGTGTGAGCCAATCAGCTTTTTTACGTAATAGTATGGGAGCGCAAGCACGCTTGCAATNGCAAGCGGTATGACAGGCAACAGCAGTCCGATGATAAGCGTCATAATCACGTTGTATGCGGAAATCAAATTTGCCGTTGCAAAAAACGTGAGGTTGAGAGTAAGCACGCATGCGAGTGAAAGCACGGCTTGCTTTATATATATCCAAGTCAGCTTTGCCGCGAATATCTCAAATGAGGAAAANGGCATGGATATNAGTATGCGAATATCGCTGTTTTCAAAGAGGTTGTAGCAAAGCTGGGTTACGCCCGTGATGATAAAAACTATGATAAGCGCAAAGTATGCAACNGACATCAGCTCGAATTGCCTTGCCGCGAGATTGGGAATGCGGTTTATCTTTATCCCAAGATAGGTTGACGTAAAGCGAGAAAAGATAATTACAAATGCCGCAATAATGCCTGCGGTAAGTATCCCTGCAAGAATGTAGCCTAAGAGATTTTTGGAACGNGCCGATTTCGAGCCGAACGGGAACGCGTCAAACAGTTGTTTTTTGAGGAGCAGGGCGTAGTGCGACATCTCTTATTCTCCTTGCTCCGNGTCCGTATTTTTGTTTTCCGCAGTGCGGGCGAGGAAAAACTCTTCAAGGCTGCCAGCCATACTGTCAAAGTCCTCAAAGCGGAAGTCGTCCGTCTTTACGCCCTTATTTATGACTACTGCGCGGTTGCATATCTTTTGCACGGAGTGTACGTTGTGCGAGGAGAAGAGTATGCAATTGCCCTCGGCGGCATATTCCTTCATGAAGTTTGCAACNTTTTCGGACGTAAGNGGGTCAAGACCAATCATAGGCTCGTCNAGTATCCAAAGCTTCGGGTTGTGCATAAGGCTTCCCATCATACACACNTTTTGGCGCATACCGTGCGAGTAGTTGCTTATCGGCTCCTTGAGCCTATCGCCNAGNCCGAACAGCCCGTCATATTTNTCAAAGCGTTCGGCGCGAAGCTCNCGGCTNACGTTGTACGCGTCCGCCATNAAGTTGATATATTGAAGNCCTGTCATCTTCACAAACACGTCGTGCTTATCTGATACAAAGCCGAAGGTAAATTTTGCTTTTACAGGGGAGGTNGTAATATCGTAGCCGTTTATCTTTATGCTTCCGCTGTTGAAGGGGAGCATACCNGTAAGGCACTTGAGCGTNGTGGACTTGCCTGCGCCGTTATGCCCCAAAAGACCTACGATTTCACCTGCGTAGCACGTGAGGGAAAAATCCTTTATGGACGGAGCGTCTGCGCCCGAGTATTGCTTGACAAGACCGTCAATCTGTATTACTGGAGTATTGTCGTTCTCAACCGTTTGCGGTGCGAGGGTGATAGGCATAATNATTGCTCCTTTCTCCGACTTTCTTTTGTTTNTTAGTTTATACAATAGTATATTTTATATTATATTATTACGATTGTAAATGTGAAAGTCAAAGATTAGGCTTNACGTTATCTAAAAAAATCTTACGAAAAGCAAAAAATCGCACANTTTTCGCGTTTTTTATAGCGTTTTTGAAGTTTAAGGTTTAATATGTTGTAGGTTGTGAAATGCTGCGCATATTAAACGCAGCGTATGCCGCGGATAAAAAACGACTAAGCGNGGCGCAACAAATTCAATAACTCATACATAAAAATTCATGCATAGGAGTGTNNTATGNATTACAGGCGTATTCTCACAGTTCAGGATATNTCCTGCCTCGGGCAGTGTTCGCTGACNGTNGCNTTGCCTATAATTTCNGCNTGCGGAGTGGAGACCTGCGTGCTTCCGTCTGCGCTGCTATCTACGCATACNGGNGGATTTACAGGCTANACCTGCCTTGACCTNACNGANGAAATGCGCAAGATNGTCGCTCACTTTAAGAGCCTTGGCNCGAAGTTCGANGCGGTGTATACGGGCTATCTCGCGGATTCNNNNCANATGNACGTCGTGCGCAGTATCATACGCGAGGGGCTTAGCGATTTTCTTATAGTAGACCCAGTNATGGGAGACAACGGCAAGCTGTATCCTGCGTTCGATATGAAGTTTGTGGAGCAAATGCGCTCGCTGTGCCGCGAGGCGGATATCATTCTGCCAAANATAACCGAAGCGAGTCTGCTAACGGGCGCGGAGTATAAGGAGAGCTNTGANGAGCAATATATCCGCGANCTCANGNNCGGANTATTGAAGCTCGGNGTNAAAACCGTNGTCATGACAGGCGTGAGCTATGATGANAATTCAACGGGTATCGCGGTGTGCAGTGAGGGNGAATATTTTTACTATCCGCACAAGCGCATAGCGCGTAGCTGCCACGGCACNGGGGACGTGTATGCTTCNACCTTTACAGGTGCGCTTATGAGAGGAAAGAGCGTAAACGAGGCGGCGGTTATTGCTGCGGATTATACGCTTGACTGCATTGAAAGTACGATTGACGACCCATCNCATTGGTACGGTGTNAAGTTTGAAAAGTGCCTTGGGAGTCTCTTGGAAAAACTCAAATAGAATTTGGCTTAAACANAATAAATGCAAGTTTATATGAATAAAACCGCAGATTAACTGCGGTTTTTGACATATTACATATAGGCTATGTTATTTTGCGAATAGCAAAATTTTAGTTCTTATATGGCGCAACTACTTATTTCCCGTNGAGCCNAANCCGCCTTCGCCGCGTTCNGATTCGTCAAGCGTTTCGCTTTCGATAAGGTCTGCCTGTATATATGGCGTAAATACAATCTGNGCAATGCGCTCNCCGTTTTCAATCGTCTGCGCCTCTTTCGAGTGATTGTGAAGCGCAACCATAATTTCTCCGCGATAGTCGCTGTCAATCACGCCAACCTTGTTTGCAGGNGCAANNCCGCGCTTGCAGGCAAGTCCGCTGCGCGCGTAAACTAAGCCTACGAGAGTGGGNGGAATCTGCANNGCTATGCCTGTGTGGATNAACACTGTTTCGCCTTGNTTTATCGTGACGCTGTCNCTGTCAAGACACGCAAANANGTCCGCGCCTGCGGCGCACGTAGAGCCGTATTTGGGCAGAGTGGCTTTGTCGTTCAGTTTCTTTACTTTTACGGTTGTTTCCATAGNGTTNTCCTTTGCTTTGNTAATTTATCGTTATNNATACTGCTATAAATTAAAATGCATTATTCGCTAAACAGATTATACAGCANNNGCGCGNTATTTACTAATCCTTTTTNAACAGTTTTGCAAAAAAGCCCTGTTTTTCGTCCGTAGCTTCTTTTACCGACAAAACCTTGTATCCCTCTTTCTCAATAGCGGACTTGACGGCTTCGACGTCGATTTCGCTTTCGCACGTGATTTCTGTCGTTCCCTTCGAGTGCGACGACTTTACGTCTATCACGTTTGAGGCGGCGCGAACCGCGTTGTTTACGTGTGCTTCGCACATTCCGCACATCATTCCGTCTACAGCAAGTACATANTTTTTCATATTTTCATTCTCCTTTTGAGATATTTTGTTTTNGCTATATTCAACAACACCGTTGTTTGTTTCGTGTGAAGNTTNCNANNAATNNTGNTNGGTCTGAATTTGCANTNTTANCAGNGTAANCATCATTNTCAGCNGAATTNNCGNCNCTNTTNGTACGCTTTACCTTAAAGAAGTTTATCGTAAGCGCNTTGAGTACAACTGATACGCTNGATATGCTCATNGCAAGNGAGCCAATCATCGGATTTATCTTGAAGCCGTTCACGTAATAGAACGCGCCAGTNGCGATNANNACGCATACGAAGTTGTAAANNAACGCCCAGAATAAGCCGAGNCTGATTGTATTTAAGGTGCGCCTGCTAAGACCGATTACGTTGAGTACGTCCATAAGGTCGTTGCGAAGCAGTACGATGTCGCTACACTCCATAGCTACGTCGCTGCCGCCGCCAACGGATATGCCGAGGTCTGCGGCGGTGAGTGCAGGNGCGTCGTTTACGCCGTCTCCAACCATAGCGACAAGGTGCTTGCCGTCCGACTTGAGCTCCTCGACTACGCGTTGCTTNTCGGCAGGGTGTACGTCCGCAATAATCTCGCTTATNCCNACTTCCTTGGCAATAACCTCGGCAGTNGCGCGGTTGTCGCCTGTGAGCATAACCACCTTTATGCCACGCTTTGTAAGCTCGGCGACCGCTTGTGCGGANCCTGCNTTTACAGTGTCCTTTACGGCGATTATTGCAACAACGGAATTTTCNTTTATGACAAGCAGAGGAGTTTTGCCNTCGCTTGCNAGNNTGTCTGCAAGCGGCTTNGCTTNGNTTATATCNGCGCCCTTGTCCTCGGCAAGCTTGATNTTGCCNANNGCNTACGNNACTCCGTCAATCACGCCCTCAATACCTCTGCCCTCNATAGAGNGATAGTCTGTGACTTCGGACAGTGTAGCGTTTNGACCTACAGCNTATTCCACNATGGAATGAGCAAGCGGATGTTCGGACTTGTGTTCAAGAGAGTAAATCGCGCAAAGCAATGAGTGGTCTTTTAGAAGTGCATTGTCGGCAGACTGTAAATCTGTTTCATCACAATTTGCGCCGTTATTCAAAACTTGAATTGAGCCATCTGTGAAATTTATGAAATCCGTCACTTTGGGTTTGCCCTCGGTGAGCGTGCCCGTTTTGTCGAGTACAACAGTTTTTATGAGGTGTGCTTTCTCAAGTATCTCCGCGTTTTTAATCAGCAGACCGTTCGCCGCGCCCTTGCCCGTGCCTGCCATAATTGATACGGGCGTAGCAAGTCCGAGTGCGCAGGGACAGGCGATAACGACCACGGAGATTGCAAAGTTGAGTGCAAGCTCGAATGGCGAACCTGCAATAAGATTTGCAATCAGCGTAATAAGTGCAATGCCGAGTATGACTGGCACAAATATTCCCGACACCTTGTCCGCGAGCTTGGATATTGGCGCTTTTGAGTTGCTCGCTTCGTCAACAAGTCGAATTATCGCGGCAATGGACGTATCCTCGCCAACCTTGCTCGCGCTCATCTTGAAGTAGCCTGCCGTTACAGTGGTAGAGGAGAACACATCGTCTCCTTCCTTTTTGAATACAGGCATTGACTCGCCAGTGATGTTGGCTTGATTTATGGATGCGTTGCCATCAATGATAATTCCGTCAACAGGAATGCTTGCGCCGTTCTTTACAACTACGGTGTCACCAACGCGCACATCCTCGGCGGCTATTTCCACCTCTTCGCCGTTGCGTATGACTGTGGCGCGTTTTGGAGCAAGGTCCATAAGCTTTGTGACGGCGGCGGTAGTCTTTTTCTTTGATAACCCTTCAAGATACTTGCCAAGGCTGACAAGTGTGAGTATCATTCCTGCCGACTCAAAGTATAGGCTGTCATGATAGGTCATCATCACTTCGTGCCACTTGTCCACGTCCACACCCGAGGCAACCATAGCCTGCGCGTAGCTTATCATAAACAGAGCGATAACGCCGTATATCAGCGAAGCCGCCGCGCCTATCGCGATAAGCGTATCCATATTCGGTTTGCCGCGGAACAGCTTTTTGAAGCCGCTCACAAAATAGTGACGGTATATGAAAATTATAGGCAAAACCAACAGCAGCTGCAAAAGCGCGAAGCCCATAGGGTTATGATGATGGTCGAATACCTTGGGAGCAGGGAAGCCCCACATCATATTGCCCATTGAAAAGTACATCAATATAAGCAGCAATACAATGCACGCGATGAGCTTTACAAGGGTGTAATCCTTTTTCTCTTTTATGGCAGTCGTGCCGCCGCCCGTCGTGCTTTGCGCATTGTCCTTAGGAAGTACAAAAGTATAGCCCGCGCCGTCAACTGCATTTTGCAATGCGGACACCGTGCAAACGCTTTCATCATACTCCACAACCATGTTGTTAGACAGCAGATTTACGTTTACGGACTTCACTCCTTCAACCTTTTCCACCGCCTTCTGAACGTGCGCCTGACACGCCGCGCATGTCATGCCTTGTACACCAAACTTACCTTTAATCATTGAAACCTCTTGAATAAAGCCACGATTTCGTCAACAACCTCAAAATTCCCTGCCTGTATATTTTCGATAAGGCAGGAGTGCATATGCGCGTCAAGCACGAGGTTTGCAAGCCCCTTTACGGACTTGTTCACCGCGCTCAACTGAATAAGCACGTCATCGCAATATCTGTCATTCTCAATCATATTTTTTATGCCATTAAGCTGTCCGACAATGCGATTTATCCTCACCTCAATCGCATGCTTCTCCTCGGCAGAGCGCACCTTCGTGCGATTAGCACAACAACCTTTCTCGCTTGTTTCCTCTTCGCCACAGCAACAATCATTCGTCATGGTGTTTTCATCTTCACAACAGCAGGTTCTTTCTTTTTCCATATTTACCTCTCGATTATTTCCAAATGTACGCACTTTAAGCCGTATGCGTATTTGAACACTATTTTTTCAATATAAAAACAATATACCCACTGGGGGTATATTGTCAAGTGTCAAAATGTAATACTTTGAGAAAGGTTTGGTTTTAACTTTAATTGTTCAATGCATATTCAGAATAAGAAACATAAATAACATTATCTTCTATATTTACATAACTGTTTTGTGAGAAGTGCATATCATCATCATTTTTAATGGATTCTCTTACATCTAAATAATAGGCTAATTCTTCTTCATTGGGATTTATTATTAGCTGAGATTCCATCTTGTTTTTATAATCATCACAATATAGTAATGTAAGGAATCTCCAATTATGATTTTCCCTATTTCTATATAGTCCCAAACTAATGCAATCATAAGATTCGTTTGGCAGTGTGGTTAATTCTGAAAATAGATTATGAGTATTGCTTTTAACAAAATCAATTTGCTTATCGGTCAGTACATCATTTGGAATTGTCGAATTTTTTACAGTGTTAAGGAGTTCATCGCTGTTTCCAGATAAAACAATGTTTGGACTTATCATCTTGATTTTCCATTCATAATCATAGTAGTCTTTTTCTCCCTCTATAAAATTTTTAATTATATTATACCCATTACTGGCGTTTTCTGCCGTGTCATAAAAGTATAAGTAAAAGAAAGTTTCATCTGTGTCATTAGAAACAACGGTCATAAATTGAAATCCATTTCCACAAACTTCTATCATTTCCTTGCTGTATGATAAAGAAACGGTTGCGCCGTCATTTGAGAGGGCATAGCCTATCATGCTGTCAATCAAGCTGTTAAACTCATCAGAACAGACGCGTAACGTGCCGTTTTCGTTTGAATTATAGTCGGTGTAATTGTCGTCACATGCGACGAAAAGT